>JABEUK010000171.1 GCA_013044425.1 Thermoplasmata archaeon
CCCCCGGGACGCAATCCTGGGCGAGAAGATCGTCCAGGGTCTGCGGCAGGTCGACGATCTCGTTCCGGGCGGCGATCACGACGCTGAGTTCGGGGATCGACGAGGACGGCCCCTCGCGGGACGCCGCCGGATCGAGCCGGGGCATCTCGTAGGCGAACAGGATGGCCACTCCCTGGTAGAGGAGGACCGCAATCGCCAGGACGAGGAGGACCGCGACCGCCCAGAGCGCCACCATCGACCTCCCGCACGCCGAGACTAGTTAATCTGCGCTCGGTGGCCTCCGACGACCGAGGGCGATGACGGCCGTCGTGCACCCGCGTCTGAAGCCGAATGCGCTGGAGGACCGGGAGTATCAGGCAAGCATCGCGAAGATCGCGGTCGATCGCAACACCCTCGCGATCCTTCCGACGGGCCTTGGAAAGACCGCCATCGCCCTGCGGGTGATCGCCGAACAGCTGAGACGGTATCCCGATCGCTCGATCCTGCTCATGGCCCCTACTCGCCCCCTCGTCGTGCAGCATGCACGATCGGTGGCCGCTTCGATCCTCGGCCCGCCGCCGCTCACGCTCACCGGGGCGATCACTCCGGAACGACGCGCCGCACTGCTCCACGCTCCCCAGATCGTCGTAGCGACCCCCCAGGTGATCGCCAACGACCTAATCGGCCGGGGATTCACCCTCGAGGGCTTCTCGACGATCGTCTTCGATGAGGCCCACCGCGCGGTCGGGGACTACCCGTACGTGGCGGTCGGTCTCGCCAACCGCGGTGGGCCCCGGGCTCGCGTCCTCGCCTTGACCGCCTCGCCGGGTGCCCGGAAGGAGCGGATCGAGGCCGTCTGGTACAATCTCGATATCGAGCACTTCGAGTACCGCACCGAGGGTTCGCCGGACGTACGCCCGTACATCCACGACATCGGCGTCGAGACGGTGACGGTCCCCGTCCCGGTCGAGATGCGCCACCTCGCGATCCTGTTGAAGACCGCGACCGCTCGGCAGATGGACGTCCTGCGCCATTACGACCTGCTCCCTCCGGGGGAGACGTCTCGAAGGACCCTGCTGACCGTGGGCGAACGGCTTCATCGACAGCTGTCGGTGGACCGAAGCCGCGGCACGACGGCCGCCGCGGGGCTCTGGGCCGCCGTTACGGCCCAGGCCGCCGCGATGAAGGGTCAGCATGCGGTCGAGCTCGCCGAGAGCCAGGGAGTGGAGGCGCTCCGCGCCTTCTTCGAGCGACAGGACCGCCCCGAGCGAGGTCGGGTCACGCCGGCGCAGCGGGCCTTCCTGCAGGACCCGGACGTGCTCGAGGTGCGCCGGCGGATCGAACGGACAACCCTGGAACACCCGAAGATCGCCGCCGCGATCTCGATCGTGGCCGAGGAGCTCCGTCAGCGCCCGAACGGGCGGGCCATCATCTTTACGCAGTACCGGGACACGGTCGATCGGCTCCTCCTCGAGTTCGAGCGCCTCGGAAGCCCCGCGGTTCGGGCGGGGCGCTTCGTGGGGCAGGCGACCCGAACCGACGACCCTGGCCTCTCCCAGAAGGACCAGGTCGCGCTCCTCGATCGGTTCCGGGCGGGGGAGATCAACGTCCTCGTCGCGACCTCGGTCGCAGAGGAAGGCCTCGACATCCCCGCCACGGACCTCGTCGTCTTCTACGAACCCCTGCCGGACGTGATCCGAACTATCCAGCGCCGGGGTCGGACCGGCCGCGCGCGGTCCGGCCGCGCGATCGTCCTCGTGGCCGAGGGGACCCGCGACGAAGGCATGAACCGGGGAGCGGCCTCCCGCGAGCGCCGCATGCACTCGATGCTCGAGGAGATCGAGGCGAAGGCCCGGGCCGGCGAGATCCTCCCTCCGCCGCCGGCCCACACCGTGCAGCGCCTGATGACCGAGTTCGAGCCGTAGGGGACTATCGGCCGGTGCTTCCGAATCCCCCGCGCCGCGAGGCGACGGGGGCGACCGTTCCGTTGCGGAACCGCGCGGGAAGGTCTTCGATCACGCGGATCTGCCCGATCCGGTCCCCGACCTCGATGTGGTACGTCCCATCGAAGAGGTAGGACATCGGGACCCGGATCTCCCCGGAGTAGTCACGGTCGATCGTTCCCGGAGCGTTGACCATGAGCACACCGCGGGAGGCGAGCCCGCTGCGGGGCCGGACCTCGAGAAATGTCCCCCTCGGCGCGCGCATCTTCCAGCCGGTGCGCACGAGCGTGACCGTACCGTGGATGAGGTCGGCAGCCTCCGCGGCCGCGAGATCGAAGCACGCCGACCCCGCGGTCGCGCGCGCGGGAACCCGGGCGTGGACCATGCCGGCGATCCGCTCCAGGACGACCGTCCGCACGCGAGGCGCCATCGAACTTTTCGATACGAGCGATCCTTCAAGACGGCTTCCCGTGGTCGGCCGGGTCGGCTTCAGGGCCCGCGGCCGCCGACTCGGCCGAGAGGAACCGCGCCACCAACCGACCCTCGGCCCGACGCAAGATCTTGCCGAGGGCCGGAGGGCTTCGGCCCGTGAGGCGGGCCAACCGCGTCAGCGTGATCCGACGGGGCACCGCGTAGTAGCCGAGGGCCCAGGCCCGTGCGGCCAGGGCCGATTGGAGCGGGGTGAGCGATGAGGATGAATCCTCGGTGAACGGACGGTGCGAGGCGCGGAGCACGCGGAACGGGAACTCCTCCTTGGAGAGCCAACGCAGCACCCGGCGCAACGCCGCCTCCTCGCCGTGGAAGCTCGCCACGACCTTCTCGCTCGTCATGCGGAACGGCACCGTGGGAGAGATCCGGCCGCGGGCCATGGCGAGCAGGTACTGCAGCCGTTCGGAGTTCCGTTGGCGGATGAGGAGGATGTAGTCGCGGCTGCGCGGACGCCGTTCGAGCAGCTCGAAGCTCTCGAGCCCGTAGATCGCCCGGATGCGGCGGGACTCTCGCAGGAGCTCCGCGGCGGTCTTCAGGGGTCCTCGTCGACGGACCCGGACGAGCTGGAGCCGCCACCCTTGCTCGAGCCGGAGGGTCTCGAGCAGCTCGACCTCCTCGTACCTCTCGAAGAACCCTTCGGGGATGAGGCCGAGCGCGACCAGGTGCTCGGTCGAGAACTCGAGGGTCACCGTCTGCATCGTGGACGGCCCGACCGAGGGTTCCCATATGAACCTGCCCGGGCGTCGCCGGGCTCATGAGCGGTGGTGGCGTCGCCCCGCCCGATGGCGTACCGCTCTCTCGGGGAGTTTCTCGACGCTCTCGATGCGCGCGGCGATCTCCTTCGAGTGCGATCGCCCGTGAGCCGCGATCTCCAGATCACGGAGATCACCCAACGGGTGCTCGCTCGAGATGGCCCCGCGCTCCTCTTCGAGAACGTGGAAGGATGCACGATGCCCGTCGCGATGAACGTGCTGGGCTCGACTCGCCGGATCGCGCTCGCGCTCGGGGATCCGAGCATCGATGCGACCTCGAAGCGCGTCGGAGAGCTCGTTCACTTGCGTCCGCCGGCCGGGTTCGTGGGAGCGATCCGGGACCTCGGGGGAACGATCGCGGCGCTCTCCACCCTACGGTCCCTCGCGCCGAAACGGGTCCGCGCCGGCCCGTGCCAAGAGGTGGAGGAACCGACGGTGGACCTCGACCGGTTGCCGATCCTGAAATGCTGGCCGAAGGACGGAGGACGGACGGTAACGTTCCCCGTCGTCATCACGAAGGACCCCGACACGAACGAGCCGCACACGGGGATCTATCGCCTCCAGCAGTATGGCCGCGACACGCTCGGATTCCACGCTCAATTGCACCGCATCGGGGCGAGCAACGGGCGCAAGTGGGCCGCCCGGGGCGAGCGCATGCCCGTCGCGGCGGTCATCGGCGCCGACCCGGCCACCGTGTTCTCCGGCCTCGCTCCGGTCCCGGAGGGGATCTCCAACTTCGCCTTCGCGGGCTTCCTGCGTTCCGAACCGGTCGAGCTCGTGCCGGCTCGCACGGTGGACCTGGAGGTCCCCGCGCAGGCGGAGATCGTGCTCGAAGGGTACGTCGATCCCACCGAGCGCGCGATCGAAGGACCGTTCGGCGATCACACCGGATACTACTCGCTCCCGGAACCGTTCCCCGTCTTCCACGTCACCCACGTGACGCACCGCGAGCGGGCGGTGTACCTCGGGACGGTCACGGGCCGGCCCCCCACGGAGGATGGGATCCTCGGAAAAGCGGTGGAGCGGATCTTCCTACCGGTCATCCGGCTGATCCTCCCCGAGCTCGTGGACATGAACCTGCCTCTCGAGGGCCTGTTCATCAACGTGGGGATCGTCTCGATTCGCAAGTCCTACCCCGGCCAGCCCCGCAAGGTGATGCACGCGCTCTGGGGCTTGGGCCAGATGATGTTCACGCGCTACCTCGTGATCGTGGATGCTGACGTCGACGTCCACGATCTCTCTGAGGTCCTCTACCGGGTCGGCCTGCAGGCGGATCCGGAGCGGGACTTCGAGCTCTCCCGCGGACCGGTCGACCAGCTGTCGATCTCCAACCCCGTTCCCAACTTTGGGGCGAAGATCGGCATCGACGCGACCAAGAAAGGACCTGAGGACGGATTCCCCCGTCCGTGGCCGGAGGAGATCCGGATGGACGACGCAACGCGCCAGGCCGTCGACCGCTTGATCGCGAGCGACTCGGCGCTCGCCCCTCTCCTTCGCCCACCGAAACCGTGACCGATCCACCGACGGGCGCCTCCCCGCGGTGGTGGGACTTCGGCAGGCTTCTCGAGATCCAGAACGTCGGACTGAACCTTCCGTTCGCCCTCGCCTTCATCTTCATCGCTTCGAAGGGCGTTCCCTCGCTGGCGACGTTCCTTCTCATCGTCATCGCATTCTTGGCGGCTCGCAATGCGGGCCACAGCTTCAACCGCTGGGCCGATCGCGCGCAGGACGCGGTCAACCCCCGAACTCAGAACCGGGTGCTCGTCACCGGCCGCGCGCGCCCGGAGTTCGCGCTCGCTCTCTCGCTCGCGAGCGCAGCGCTGCTGATCGTGGCCGCCTACTTCCTGAACCCGCTGGCGTTCTACCTATCCCCGGTGGCGCTCGCGATGGTCTATGGGTACACGTACACCAAGCGCATCACCGCCTGGACCACCCCGTTCCTCGGGCTGGTCGAGGCGATCGTGCCCGCTGCGGTCTTCATCGCGATCCAGGGCACGCTCCCGCTCGTCGTGCTCCTCGCCGTCGGGGGCCTCCTGCTGTGGGGGACCGCGTTCGAGACGATCCACAGTCTCGGCGACCTCGCGAGCGACCGCGCGCTCGAGCTGCACTCGCTCCCCCTTCTCCTCGGCGTGCGTCGATCGACCTACCTCGTGCCCGTGCTGCACGCCGCCGCGCTGATCCTGCTCGCCGCGTTCGGATTCGTGCTCGGTCTCGGGATCGCCTACCCCATCGGTCTGGCCGCGATGGCGGTGGTGGCCGGCATCACCGACTACCAGCTCCTGCGGAACACCGCCGGTACGCCCGTCGCGTTCCGGCGCCACTTCCTGATGAGCGCGATCTACCTAGTCGGGGCCGCCGTGGCCGTATTCGTCGCCTGAGGCGCGCGGATCTCTCGCGGATCGGACCCGCGGGCGCGATGTTCTCGGAGCCGAAGGGTGCACGCGACGCGTTCCGTTATATACCGAAGCGAGAGAGGAGGGTCGAAGTATGCCGCAGGTGATGATCAGCCTGTCCGTGCGCGATTACAAGACGACGAACGACGTCTGGAGAATGGCGAAACGCCATCTCAATCCCGCGGTACGCCGCCGCATCGGCTGGCGGGGTCGGTCGAGCTTCCTGCGGCAGTTGATCCTGTATGGCTTCGAGCAGGCCAGCGCGAACCCGGAGGCGTTCCTGCGTGCGGTCCGCGACACGCACGACCCCATGTTCGGAAAGCGCGGACGAACCGAGGCGGGCGCCGACCGCCGCGAGGCTCTCCTCGCGCAGTGGAACGCCTACTTTCCCCAGCCCGCGGGAGGGCGCCGTCGCCGCGACCCCGCGAAGCCGGGCGGCTCGCCGTAGCGCCGAAACCCGTTTCCCCTCCGCGACCTCCGTCCCAGGAGGAGTCCCATGGCCCGCACGGTGGATCGGATCGAAGGGCTCGGACTGATCGGCCGCGGGATGCTCGGGAACCTATCCTTCGCGGTACCGGCGCTGCTCGAGCGACCCACCGATCGGGGCCCCCCGGGCCGGCTGTGCGTCTCCACGGTCGCGGGCACTCCTCCCGGTCATCGCCATCTGGCGATCGGCGACGGCACTCGCTCCGTCGACCTCACGTTCCCGGTCCCTGCCCCCGAGATCACCGGAGCGGGCGGAAGCGCTTCCGAAGCCGGGCTCGGGAGCTGGGTGGTCCACTGGCCGCCGCCCCCCGAGGCGCTTCAGCGCCTGCGCGCGGCCCGCCCGGAGTTGTTGGTGCTCGGGAACGCGCGGGCGCTGTGGTCGGACGGAGAGCCGTTCATCCAAGCGATCGGCGCGATCCGCAAGGAGCTCGGATCGGCGCCCCTACTATGGGCGCCCCGGGTGGCACTGCCCCACCGGATCCCCATGCTGCAGTACCTCGGCATCGACCTCATGGACACGACCGAAGGGGAGATCCTTTCCTCGGCGGGCACGGAGTTGGACGAGTCGCTGGGAGCGTCGGCCGAACCAGCGGGGACCACCTCGCCTGTGAGCGATACCGGAGCGATCTATCGAGATGCCTTCGCCCGGGCCGATCACGCTTCGCGCGTCGGTCGGCTGCGAGAACTGGTGGAGGCCCGGCTCGCCGCCGAGCCCGCCTTGTCGGAGATGCTGCGCTACGCCGACCGGGACCTCGGGGACCTTCTCGAGGAACACGCTCCCGTCGTCGGTCATGGGACGGGCCGGTACGTCTTGGCCGAATCCTTGCGTCGCCCCGAGATGCGCAGGTTCCGCGCCCGCCTCCTCGAACGGTACCGCCCTCCGGCCTCGAAAGAGGTACTGCTGCTCGTTCCGTGCAGCCGGACCAAACCGTACCGCAACTCCCGCTCGCACCGACGGTTCTGGGGCGCTCTCGAGGGCCTCCGCTCCCTCGACCGCGTCCACGTCGTCTCGCTCAGCTCCCCGGTCGGGCTCGTCCCTCGCGAGCTCGAGGACGTGTACCCGGCCCGGCAGTACGACATCCCGGTGACCGGCGAGTGGTCCGAGGCGGAGCGGCAGCCCATCCGGGAGGGCCTCCATCATATGCTGGGGCAGGGACGCTACCGCGCGATCGTGGCCCACCTCGACCCGGCCGAATATGGCTTCGTGCGCGAAGCGATCGGGGATCGGCTTCCCTCCGCGTGGACGATCGGGGACGATCGGACCACGACGACCGAGGCCCTCGCGTCGCTGCGGGACGCGGTCGCCGCCGCGCTTGTCGAGTCCCGGCCCGTCCCCGGGGGACCGCTCTCCGTGGTCCGGGAGGAGCTCGCGGAGGTTGCCGCGTTCCAGTTCGGCCGGTTCGCCGCGGACCGGCTCTTCGCGGGGAAGATCCGCCTCGCCGGTCGGCCCTGGTTCCAGCGCCTCGTTGATCCGGCCCACATCGACCTCGCGACGTGGAGGGAGGAGCGAGGATTGTTCCATCTCACACTCGCCGGGGGCCAGCGACTTCTTCCTGATCCCCCGCTCGCGGTCGAGGTCTCCGAGGGTCTCACTCTCACCGGAGATCTGTTCGTACCGGGGGTTCGACGCGCGGATCCGGCCATCCGAGTAGGAGATGCGGTGGTGCTGATGCGCGACGGGAAGCTCCTCGGGGTCGGCGAAGCCCTCCTGCCGGGGCGGCTGATGACGGGACTGACGAAAGGGAGCGCCGTGCGGGTGCGTCATCGCGAGCACCCCCGCACCGATACTCCCATGATGGGAGAGCGGTCATCCCCCCACCACGGGCCGGTGGTCTAGCGGTTAGGACGTCGCGCTTACAACGCGGAGATCGACGGTTCGAATCCGTCCCGGCCCATCCCCGCCGACCCTCCTGTGGGAGTCCGGCAGCTTTAAACGAAAGGAGGTGCATTTTACCCTGGCATCGGGGGGAGCTACGATTCATGAAGTGTACAGCATGCGGAGCCGAGCTTGCCGAAGGCGCGAAGAACTGCACGGCCTGCGGCCACGCGGTAGGTGTGGGTCAGCGGACAGCCGAGGGTACCCTGCACGTGGCCGAGAAGACCGGAGAGGTTGCCGGTAAGGTCGGTAAGGGACTCTGGACCGGGGCCAAGGCCGTCGGCACTGGGGCCAAGAAGGGGTTCAAGGGCTCCGACGACGAGAAGAAGCAGAACTAGACCGCTCGCCGCGGGGCGGGCGACTCGCCCCGCGGTCTCAGCCGGACGCCGTCCGGCGTCTCGACGGTCCGTCCGGACAGATTGAGGTGCTGGAGGATGCGGTTGACCCCCGCGAGCGATATCCGGTGGCCGCGACGCTCCAGTTCTTCCAGGAGAATTCGCCGTCGAACCGGGGAGGAGGACGCGCCGAGGATCTCGATCACCGGGTCCACCAGTCCCGGAGGGATGCCCGCGATGCCACGGCCGGCGGGTTCGGTCATGGCTCCGCACGAGGCGCGCATCGGGATATAACGCCGGACCGGTCGGTACGTGCGCGAACGATATGGGGCCCTACCCGTTCGGTGTGCAGTGTACGCTGGCCTGAACCTGGCGACGGTCGTCCTGGCCTTCCTGATCGTCATCGTGGAGATGACGGAGGTGGTCGCGCTGATCTTTGCCCTCCAAGGAGAAACGGGAACCCTGCGCCACGGCGCCGCGGGGGCGATCGCCGGGGTGACGGTGATCGGCGCGATCACGGTGGTGGCGGGCGCGCTCATTCTCGCGATACCCTCCCAGTACCTCCTGGTCGGCTCGGGGATCGTGCTCGTCGCCTTCGGGGTCTTCCTGTTCCGGAGCACGCTGCGCTCGTACCGGCGGGCGCGCGCACCGACCCCGGCGGGGACCGTCGCGGCCTCGCCCCGCAACGCACGCACCCTACAGTTCAGCGGCGGGTTCACGGTCGGCGCCGTGGAGACGACCGAGGCCGCGATCGTGCTGCTCCCGATCGCCGCCACCGGTCAGGGATCGTCCGCGGTCCTCGGCGCGGCGCTCGCCGGCGTCCTCCTGATCGGCCTCGCCGTCGTGCTCCACGAACGGATCCGCCGTATCAAGGTTCCCTGGCTCAAGCTGGGAGCGACCTCGCTCCTCTTTGCGTTCGCCACGTTCTGGCTGGGAGAAGCGGCGCGGGTCCCGTGGCCGTGGGGCGACGCCATGCTGATCCCGCTGTTCTTGGCGGCGCTCGTGCTCGTACGCGCCACCCTCGAGATCTTCCTGCGCTCGGATGACCTGCGAGCGCGCGGGAGCCCGGCCGCTTGAGCGCGGGCTCGGGCAAAGGATGAAATCGGTTGGGAGCGGTTGCCCTCCTCGGTGCATCTCTATCTCATTCGCCACGGGCCAGCGGCCCCGAAGGACCCGCACCGGTGGCCGGACGATGCGGCGCGCCCGCTGACGTCACCGGGAGTGCGCAAGACCCGACGGGCCGGGGTCGGGTTCGCTCGCGAGGTCCCCCATCTCGATCGGATCGTCTCGAGCCCCGCCCGCCGCACGCATCAGACGGCGAAGCTGTTCAGCGCGGCGTTCGACGCTCCCCCGCGGATCGAGCTCTGGTCGGAGCTCGGCCCGGGCGCACCGCCCGGACCGATCCTCGAGCACCTTCGACGCACCGTCCGGACCCCCCGCGCCGAGATCATGCTGGTCGGCCACCAGCCGGGGCTCGAGCAGCTGATCGGTCTCGCGCTTACGGGCGACAGCGTTCCCCTCAGCCGGTTCTCCAAGGCCGGCGCCGCGGCCCTCGAGTTCTCGCGGGCGATCCGGCCCGGGGCCGCCCGATTGGAGTGGATGGTCACTCGGAGCCAGCTCTCCGCGATCGGGAAGTAGCAGGGACGGGCGATCGCCGCTTCTTCTCCGGCGGTGCCTCGAAGAGCGGGCGCACGATCTCGGCAACGTCCCGGTGCACCTGATCCGGGCGGCGGTTCGCATCGATGACGCGGAACCCGTACGGTTCCTCCATCCACCCGAACTCGTGCCTCAGGCGCGTCTGGTACTCGAGGAAGCTCTCGAACCGGTCGGAGGAGATCGACAGATCCATCCCAGACTCCCAGTAGTCGAGGCTGCCGTACTTGGAGATCGCCCGATGCATGAGGATCTCGGGGCGGGCGTCCAGGAAGAGCGTGAGATCGGGGCGCAGGGCGAACGCGTAGAGACGCTGGGCCCACTCGCGCGACGCGCCGCGGACCACGGCCCGGGCCATGAGCGTGTAGATGTACCGGTCGGCGAGGACCGTGCTGCCGGCGGCGAGGGAGGGGAGGATCTTGTTCTCGAGCTGGTCGGCGAAATCCGTGGCGTAGAGGAGCGCGAGGGTCGCCCCGCCGAGCGTATGGCCCTCCTTCGCGCGATCGATCTGTTCGCTCACCAGCGTCGACCGGCGCAGGCCGGTGTCGACCACGGGATGGCCTTCGATCTCCAGCCACTCGCGGAGGATCTCGACCTCGGTCGAGCGGCCGGAGGCGTCCGCTCCCTCGACGACGATGAGCCGACCGGTGAGTGGCTCCTCCGACACGCCGGGCAGCGGGGTGCCGTAGGTCCTATCCTTCATGTTGCAGGGTCTCCCCCGTCGGAAAGTCCTCGAGCAGTGGGCGGAGGTCGAGGCGCAGGTCCATCTGGATCCGTTCCACGGGTCGCTCGGCGTCGATCACCGTGAACGCATCCGTGGCGACCATGCGGTCGTACTCGCGCTTGAGCCGCCCCTGGAACTTCAGGTAGCTCTCGGTGATGTCGTCGGAGAGCCCGAGATCCATCCCCGCCTCGTAGTAGGAGATCTTCAGTCGGGACGCGAGCTTGCGTCGCAGCGTAACCGCGACGGGCACCCGGAAGTAGTAGGTGCGGTCGGGGCTCGGGGCGAAGTCGTAGATGTTCCGGACCCACGCCGAGTCGCACCCTCGCGCCGAATCTCGAACGAACGCCGTGTAGGAGTACCGGTCGCAGACGACGAGGTAGCCGGCGCGCAAGGGAGGCAGGATCTGGCGTTCGAACCGATCGGCGAAGTCGGTCGCGTGGAGCAGCGAGAAGGTGGTCGGGGTGAGCAGGCCCTTCTTCTTGCCCCGGCGGATAATGTTGGAGACGAGCTCGGAGGAGTTCCACTCCGTGTGGAACACCCGGTACCCTTGGGAGGAGAGCCACTTTCCAAGGAGTCGGGCCTGGGTCGATTTGCCGCTGCCGTCCAGCCCTTCGAAGACGAACAATCGCCCCGGGTAGCCGTGCACGTGGCTCGAGGGGTCAGCCATCCTTGATCCGTACCTCAAGGTCGAATTCGCGCTCGATGGGCTTGCGCGCCTTCTCGACCGTCCGAGGCGGAAGGGAGCTACCCGTGGGAGTAGAAAAGGTGACTCCGAGCGTGCGGCCGCCGGGGGCTCTCGTGAACCTCGGCCCCGCGACCGCGAGGAGCCCACAGATCTGAAGGATCGCGCCGAGGCGGCGCGCGGTCGACACGTCGCTCGGGCGGAGCACCGGAGCGAGCCCCTTGCGCCACCCCGAGGGGGGGTCGTCCCCGGCGTGCTGCGCGACGATGCTCGCCGCGAGCAGCGTTTCGTGCTGATCGAGCCCGTAGATGGGGTAGTTCTGGATGAGATACGCGGAGTGGTAGGCATGCCTCCAGAGATCGATCGAGGTCCCCGAGTCGTGCATCCACGCGGCCACGGTCAGCGCGAGCCGCTCGCTGGCTCCCCAGTGCTGCTCCTCGGCGAAGAAGTCGAACAGTTGGCCGGCGAGGTTCGCCACGGCCCGTCCCCGGTCGAGCGCGAAGGAGAACCGTTCGGAGGCGGCGGTCACCGAGCGAGATGCGAGCTCGATCGCGTCGGTGGGAAGAGCGGCCCCGATCATCTCGAGCGCGAGGCCGTCCCGGATCCCGGTGCCCGTCACCACGATCTCCGGAGCCCGGGAAGCACGCAGGACCTCCTCCATGATGATCAAGCCGGCGACGATCACGTCCGCGCGATCGCTGCCGACCCCGGGGATCGCGCGGCGCTTCGTGCTCGGCATCTCCACCATCAGTTCGAGGAGCGCGTCCAGGTCGTGCGCCCGGATCGGGAAGCCGTGGACGCGCCGAACGGGATAGTCCCGGAGCGCGATCGCGGCCCGCGCGGCCGAGCGGATGGTGCCTCCGATGGCGAACAGGCGACCGCCCGGCCCACCGAACGCGTCGATCGTGGTCCGAAGGGTGTCCCGGACGTAGGTGCGCAGCTCCTCGAGCTCGCGGTCCTTGGGTGGGTCGTGCTCGATATGCCGCTGCGTCACCCGGAGGACTCCGAGCGGCAGGCTGACCGAGTTCGCGATCTGGGCCGCACGCGTCTGGATCAGCTGCAGCGAGCCGCCTCCGAGGTCGCAGATGAGATCGTCCGAGAGCCCCCACGCGCTCGCCACACCGAGGTAGCCGTAGCGCGCTTCCTCGCTGCCGCTGAGGACGCGCAGGAGGATCCCGGTCGCACGCTGCACCGCGGAGATGAACTCGCCCGCGTTCGGCGCGTCGCGCACCGCGCTCGTGGCGACGGCGAGGGTCTTCGATACGCCGAGGTACTCGAGCGTGCCCGCGAACCGTTCCATCGCGGCGATCCCACGCTCGATCGCCTCGGAGGCGAGCCGGCCGTCCGCCGCGAGATCGGCGCCGAGGCGGGGGACCTCCTTCGCCTCGTAGATCGGACGGACCGCCCCGGCGGGCGCGGCATCGAAGACGACGAGCCGAGCGGTGTTCGACCCGATGTCGATCACTCTGATCGCTTGGGAGAACCGCCCCCCCGGCCCGGTTTCGCTGCGGTGGAGCGTGGCGCTCGGGGTTCGGCCCACGATAGTTCCGTACGCTTCCCCTCAATAAGAATCATCGTGCCCCGGGGCCC
>JABEUK010000017.1 GCA_013044425.1 Thermoplasmata archaeon
GGCTACGGCGACGACCGTGCGCGTTCGCTCCCGGACGGCCGGTGCACCGGGAAAGAGCGAGGCGGTGTGACCGTCCGGCCCGAGCCCGAGGAGCACCGTGTCGAAGCGCGGGGACGCCTTCGCGGGCGGCAGGGGCCCGATGAGACGCGCGTACTCCTCCGCCGCCCGGGAGGCGGGCCGAAGCTCTCCTCGAAGGCGGTGGATCCGACGGCGGGGGATCGGCACGTGGGCGAGCAGCGCCTCCTGCGCCATGGCGTAGTTGCTCTCGGGGTCCCGGAGGCCCACGCATCGCTCGTCCCCAAAGAAGATCTCCGTCGCTTCCCAGGGAAAGCGCGAGCGCCACCGACGCGCGAGGAGCCGGTAGAGTCCCTCGGGCGTGCGGCCTCCCGCGAGCACCCAGGAGAACCGACCGCGCGCTCGCACGGCGACTCGCGCCCGCGCGGCGAGGTGGCGCGCCGCCGCTTCGGCTTCGCGGGTCGGATCGGGAAAGACCCGGATCTCCCGTTCTAACCGGGCTCCCACCGGTGCCCCCACTCCTCGATGAGCCTGTGTGCCTCGACCGGCCCGTCGGAGCCCGCGGGGTAGAACACGACCGCCGGAGGATGCTCCAGGATCGGCGCGTAGAGGCGCCAGGACTCCTCGATCTCGTCGTCCCGGACGAAGAGGCTCGCGTCCCCGGCCATCACGTCCACGAGGAGGGTCTCGTATCCGTCAGGAAGCTCGCCAAAGACATCCGCGTAGTGGAACTTCATCCGGTGGGTCTGCACCCGCATCTCGCGGCCGGGTATCTTGATCTCGAAGGCGAGCTCGAACCCTTCCTGGGGCTGCAGGAGGATCGTGATCCGATCGGGGTTGACCTCGTACTCCTGCTCCGTCTGAAAGAACGAGACCGGCGGGGCCTTGAACGTCACCACGACCCGGCTCGACTTGGCCGGGAGTCGCTTTCCGGTCCGTAGGAAGAACGGCACGTTCTGCCAGCGCCAGTTGGCGATCTTCAGCCGCAGCGCGATGTACGTTTCCGTGTCGGAGTCCGACGGAATGCCCGGCTCCTGCCGGTACCCCGGTAGAGGAAGATCGTTGAGTTTCCCCGGTCCGTACTGCCCGCGCACGACGTCGCCCGGAGCGATCCGCACGGCGCTGTGCAGGACCTTGACCTTCTCGCTGCGGATCGCGTCCTCGTCCTTCGTAGCGGGCGGCTCCATCGCGACGAGCGTGAGGAGCTGGGTGACGTGGTTCTGCACCATATCCCGCAGCGCGCCGGAACTCTCGTAGTAGCCGGCTCGGCCTTCCACGCCGAGGCTCTCGGCCACGGTGATCTCTACGTGGTCGATGCGATCGCGGTTCCACAGGGATTCGAAGAACACGTTGGCGAAGCGGAAGACCAACAGGTTCTGAACCGTCTCCTTCCCGAGATAGTGATCGATCCGGTAGATCTGCTTCTCCTCAAAATAGCGGTGCGCGAGCGCGTTGAGCGCCACGGCCGATGCGAGGTCGCGGCCGAACGGTTTTTCGATGACGACCCGGGTCCATCCGCTGCTGCGGTTCAAGCCCGCCTTCCCGAGCCCTTCGAGCGTGGGGCCGAACGCTTCGAGGGGGAGCGCAAGGTAGAAGATCCGGTTCCCCGGGAGCCCGTGCTCCTTCTCGACCTGTTCGATGCGGCCTTGAAGTGTTTGGTACCCCGTTCCGGATTGATTGTCGAGGGGTTGGTAGTACAGCGTGCGCTGGCAGAACGACTGCACGTCGGCCTCCGCACCGGCCTTCTCCTCCAGCAGCGAGGCGGCGGCTTGCTTCCGGAACGCCGCGTCGTCCAGCGGATGGCGGGCGACCCCGAGGATGACGGTCTCCTTCGGGAGTTGGCCCTGCGCGGCGAGGTGGTACAGCACCGGGAGCATCTTTCGTTGCATGAGGTCGCCCGTGGCCCCGAACACCACGAAGATGTGCGGCTCGCCGGTGGGGGAGTCCATGGTCAGGGGCCCTTCTTCACGGCGTGGCCACCGAACTTGTTGCGCATCATCGCCAGGAGGCGCTCCGCGAAGGGGTCGGATTCGCGCGAGCGCAGTCGCTGCTGGAGGGCCAGCGTGATGACCGGCGCAGGAATGTTGAGGTCCATCGCCTCGGTCACCGTCCACCGCCCCTCACCCGAATCGACGACCCAGGGCTCGATGCCCTGGAGCGTTGGGTTCTCCGCGAGCGCCGACTCGGTGAGCTCCAACAGCCAGGAACGGATCACGCTCCCGTAGCGCCAGACCTCCGAAATCTGGTGCAGATCGAGCGCGAAGTCCGTTTTCCCTTGGAGGACCGCGAACCCTTCCGCGTAGGCCTCCATCATGCCGTACTCGATCCCGTTGTGGACCATCTTCACGAAGTGACCCGAGCCGATCTTGCCCATGCGGCCCCATCCCTTCGTCGGCCCCGGAGCGAGCGTCTCGAGGATCGGCCGTATCTGTTCGACGTCGGCGAGGTCGCCACCGACCATCATCGAGTAACCCTCGGTGAGCCCCCAGATCCCACCGCTCGTACCGACGTCCACGAACCTGAACCCCCAGCTCTTCACCAGCTCCGAGCGGCGCAGCGTGTCGCGGTAGTACGAGTTTCCCCCATCGACGATGAGGTCGCCCGGCGCGAGCAAGGGGTGGAGCAGTTCCAGCTCCTGATCGACGGGGGCCCCGGACGGGATCATCAGCCACACGATCCGCGGCGTGGGAAGCTGCCGGACGAGGTCGGCGAGCGAACTCGACCCGGTCACTCCTTGCGCCACCGCGCCATCGACGACCGATTTCGTGCGCGCGTACCCGACCACGGTGTGACCACCGCGCACCAGTCGCACGGCCATGTTGGCGCCCATCTTTCCGAGTCCGACCATTCCGAGCTTCATCGATCTTCTCCTCCTCACCCCGCGACGATGCCGGCGGAGGCGAACTCTTCCCGGAGCCGGGCGGGATCTCGCACCCAAAGGGTGCGCAGGCCGAGCCGGGCGGCCGACTCGACGTTCTCCCGTCGGTCGTCCAGAAAGAGCGCTTCGTCCAGATCGCGCTGAGTGATCTCGAGAGCATAGCGGTAGGCTTCGGGATCCGGCTTGCGCCGGCCCGTGTAGCACGAGCTGAGGAAGAGATGGAAGACCTCGCGCAGGTGGAAGGTCCGAATACGGTACTCATTCAGATCCCGCGACTCGTTGTTCAGCGCCGCCATCACGAACCTTCCCGTGGCGCGGAGCTCTTGGGCGAATGCGAGCGCCTCCGGGTGCGAAACCGATCGAGCGTGCATGAAGCGGCGGCACTCCTCGCGTCCGATCGGCCGCGGCACGTAGAACACGGTCGTCGAGAGGTACGCTTCGACGTCCATTCGGCCCGTCTCAAAGTCCGTCTCCACCTGCCCGTGCCGTCGTTCGAACTCGGCGGGATCCAGATCGAACCGCTCCGCCGCGGCCTGACGCGCGGCGCGGTCCCACCCGTTCGAGAGCAGGACGCCGCCGACATCCCACAGGAGGAGAGATACGTCAGCCATCGAGCGCCTCACGCACCCGTTCGAGGCCCCCCGCGACGTCGGTCCCGAGATCGACGCGCAGGACCCGGCGACCCTTGTGGCGCAGCGCTTGGTAATCTCCCAGCGACTGCGCACGGATGAGCTGCCCGAACGTGTAGCCCGCTCCGGGAACCTCGAGATCCTGGTGGGGGGTATCGACCAGCTGGAGAAAGACGCCGGTGTTCGGACCTCCCTTATGCAACTGGCCGGTGGAGTGCAGGAAGCGCGGCCCGTACCCGAGCGTGGTCGCGAGGTGCAGCCGTTCGAGCGTCCGCCGGCGGATCGCCCCGAGCGCGCTCCACGTCTTCTCGCTCGGAGCAAGGTACGCCTGGATGCCCACGTAGTCCCCCGGTCGGCAGGAGGCGAGCCACGCCTTCACGGCGTTCGAGAGGGCGACGGGGTCACCTGCCGCAACCGTCTCCACCTCGGGAGTCGGCGTCCCGGGCGCGGCGGGAGCCATCGCGCGTCGCGCGAGCTCCTTCGCGAGCTCCACGTCCGGCTGATCGAACGGGTCGATCCCGAGGATCATCCCCGAGCTCGCGACCGCGAGCTCCCAGCGGAAGAACTCCTGTCCCAGGTCGGTGAGCTCGCGGGTGCGCAGCCGTACGACCGGGTGCCCCGCGGCCTCCAGCCGAGCGATGTGGGTCGCGAGCGCGGCGTTCTCGCCATCTCCTTCTTCGATCTCGACGAACAAGCGATCCGGTCCGTACGCCTCCGGCGCGAGCATCGGTTCGTCTACGATCGGAACGATCCCCTTTCCGGTCTTCCCGGTGCTCTCGGCGACGAGCTGTTCGATCCAGTCTGGGAACGAGGCGAAGCTCGGCGAGGCATAGAAGGTGAGCTTGTCGCGACCGTGCGTGGCGAGCTCTCCGAGCGTTGCCCCCAATCTCAGGGCGGGATTCGCCGGAACGGGCACGGAGGGAGCGCAGGCCTCCGCCATCGTTCGGGCGCGATCGAGCAGCGTCGGGACATCCACGCCGCACAGCGTGGCGGGGACGAGCCCGAACATCGTGAGCGCGGAGTACCTTCCACCCACGGTGGGAAGCGCACGGAACGTGGCCCGGAACTTCCGATCCTGCGCGAGTTTCTCGAGCGGCGTGCCGGGATCGGTGACCGCGACGAACCGCCGCTCGGGCGCCTCGCCAGCCGCCCGCACCACTTCCCAGAAGTACCGATGGAAGGAGAGCGGCTCGGTCGTCGTCCCCGATTTGCTCGAGACGACGAACAGGGTGTGTCGAGGGTCGATGCGGCCCTGCACGTCGCGGATCGCGTCGGGATGCGTGCTGTCCAGCACGAGAAGCTCCGGATAGCCCTTGCGAGCGCCGAAGATCCTTCGGAACACATCCGGCGCGAGAGAGGAGCCGCCCATGCCGAGGACGACGACGTAGCGGATCCCGTCCGCTCGGACCTCCTCCGCGAACTTGAGGAGCTCGGGCAGCGCGCCTCGCATCATCTCGGGCAGTCGAAGCCAGCCGAGTCGGTCGGACACATCCGCAGCAGCGGCGGCCGGCCAGAGCGTGGGATCGCCTCGCCAGAGCCGTTCGCCGACGTGCGCCTCCTCCCAGGACTGGATCCGAAGCTCTACGCTCCTCGCGGCGAACCCGAGGTTCCACGCCGGCGCGTCCATCGCGCTGGCGAGGATCGCTTTCTTACGGGTATCGAGTGAGGCGAGGAGTTGTGCATACGAAGCCGCGAACGCCGCGACGCCGTCGACCTGAAGTGCCTCGGTGATCCGGACGAGGTCGATCCCAACTTCCTTCGCCCGCTTCAACAAATCTCGGGCCCCGGGCACCCCCTCCGTGACCGTGTTGCCCCGGACGATCCCGTGGTCCTCGAACGCCGCCAGCGTGGCCGGCGGGATCGTATCCACGGTCTCGGGCCCGACGAGCTCCTCGACGTACATCGTATCGCGCAGGCTCGGGTCCTTCGTGCTCGTGCTGGCCCACAGGAGCCGTTGAGGTCGGGCGCCCTGCTTCACCCACGCCGAGAACGCGGTCCCTTCGAACAGTTCTTGGAACCGTGCGTAGATCACGCGGCTGTTGGCGATCGCGATCTTTCCCTTGAGGGCCTTCGCCCGCGGGTCCGTCGAGGCGTCGAGGAGCTTGTCGACGGCCGTGTCGATGCGGCTGACGAAGATCGAGGCAACCGATGCCAGCTCGGACGGTGCGGAGGAGCGCGCGAGCGCCGCGAGGTACGCCCGGGCGACGGCCTCGTAGTGCGCGAGGGAGAACATCAGGGTGATGTTGACGTTGATGTTCTCCGAGAGCAGCTGCTGGATCGCCGGGATCCCCTCGGGCGTTGCGGGGACCTTGATGAGGAGATTCGGCCGGTGGACGGAGGCCCAGAGTCGGCGCGCCTCCGCGATGGTGCCCGGGGTATCGTGCGCCAGTCCGGGCGCGACCTCGAGGCTGACGAAACCGTCGGCTCCCTTCGTCCGATCGTAGACCGGGCGCAGGATGTCGGCCGCCATCGTGACGTCCTCGATCGCGAGACGCTCGTACAGCTCGGCGGCGGAAAGCTGGGGCTCGCGGGCGAGGAGCGCTTTCAGGGGGGCGTCGTAGTCCGTACTTCCGACGATCGCCTTTTCGAAAATGGAAGGATTGATCGTGACGCCCGTGATGCCGTCCGTGTTCACCATCCGTGCGAGATCGCCGTGGGTGAGCAGGCTCCGTCGGATGTAGTCCAGCCAGGGCGATTGGCCCTGGGCGAGGAGCGCCGCCAGGGGCTTCATGGTCGAGCTCCCTTCGAGGGGACGGAGAGCAGGCGTGTGGCGACCTCGACCACGTGCTCGACCGTGAGGCCTAGTTCCTTCTGCACGATGGGGCCGGGCGCGGACGCACCGAACCGGTCCACCCCGATCGACGCGCCACCCTCCCCGACGTATCGCTCCCAGCCGAGGGTCACCGCGGCTTCGATCGAGATCCTGGGAACGCCCGGAGGGAGGACCGACTCGCGGTAGGAGCGGGGCTGTTCGTCGTAGAGGTGCCACGACGGCAGGGAGACCACGCGAACCGGTACCCCGGTGCCGGAGAGCCGCTCTTGAGCGGCCAGCGCGAGCGAAACCTCCGAGCCGGTCGCGATGAGCACCAGCTGCGGAGGAACGGACGCCGCCTCCGAGAGGATGTACCCCCCGCGGCGCACGCCCGCCGCGATGGGATACCTGTCGGCATCGAGGATCGGGAGTTTCTGTCGGCTGAACACGAGGGCCGAGGGACCCGACCGCTCGATGGCGAGCCGCCACGCAGCGATCGTCTCGTTGGCATCGGCCGGTCGGAGGACGTTGAGACCGGGGATCGCGCGAAGGCTCAGCAGCTGCTCGACCGGCTGGTGCGTGGGGCCGTCCTCGCCCATGCCAATGCTATCGTGCGTGAAGACGAGGATCACGTGCGTCTGTTGGAGCGCCGCGAGCCGGAGGGCGCCCCGCGCGTAGTCGGAGAAGATGAGGAACGTCCCGCCGTACGGGAGGAGCCCGCCGTGGAGCGCCATGCCGTTGAGCGCGGCGACCATCGCGTGTTCCCGAACACCGAAGTGGAAGTTGCGTCCCGTCGCCTCGACGGAGGAATAGTCCGGAGATCCCGGCAGAAGCGTCTTGGTCGAGGGGGAGAGATCGGCCGCTCCGCCGATGAGCGCCGGAAGCGTCGGCGCGAGGGCGTCCAGCGCCTTCTGGGAGGCGTCCCGCGTCGCCATCGGTCCGCCGGTGGGAACGAAGGTCGGGAGGGTCGCGTTCCACCGGGGAGGAAGCGTTCCGGCGATTTGTCCATCGAACGCGGCGGCTTTGCCAGGATAGGCGATCCGGAACCTCTCCCGGAGGGCCTCCCACTCCTTCTGCCACGTCGCTCCGCGGGCCACCGCCTCGCCGAAGTGCGTACGGGCGAGCGTCGGGACCAGGAAGGTAGGTTCGAGCGGCCAGTCCAACTTCTCCTTCGTCGCCCGGAGGTTGACCGGACCGAGCGGCTCTCCGTGCGCCTCGCGAGTGTCCTGAACCGGACTGCCGTAGCCGATGTGGGTGCGCACGCAGATGAGGGAGGGGTGCGCCGTTTCCGCCTGCGCGGCACGGATCGCGGCCTCGATCGCGGGAAGGTCGTTCCCGTTGGGGACCTTTTGGACGTGCCAGCCGTACGCAACGAACCGCGCGGCGACGTCCTCCGTGAACGCCCACTCCGTAGGTCCCTCGAGAGAGATGTGATTGTCGTCGTAGAGATAGATCAGCTTGCCGAGGCCGAGCGTTCCGGCGAGCGAGGCGGCCTCGGAGGAAATCCCCTCCATCAGGTCTCCGTCGGAGACGATTGCGTAGGTGTAATGATCCACGAGCGGGAACCCTTCCTCGTTGAAGGTGGCCGCCAGGTGCCGCTCCGCGATCGCCATCCCCACGCCCATCGCGAACCCCTGCCCCAAGGGGCCGGTCGTGGCCTCTACGCCCGGAGTGTGTCCGTACTCGGGGTGCCCGGGGGTCCGACTGCCCCACTGCCGGAACCGTTGAAGCTCCTCGATGGGCAGGTCGTACCCCGTCACGTGGAGGAGCGAGTACAGCAGGGCGGAACCATGCCCGGCCGACAGCACGAAGCGATCGCGGTTGTACCAGTGCGGATCTCGCGGGTTGTGACGGAGGAATCGATCCCAGAGCACGTAGGCCATCGGCGCCGCGCCGAGGGGGAGGCCGGGATGGCCGGACTTCGCCTTCTCGACGGCGTCGACCGAGAGGAATCGGAGGGTGTTGATGCACGTCGAGTCCATGTCGGCCATCTGGTTCACCTCGGATCTACGGGAGCGCTGGCGGGTCGTCTCGATGGGGCCAGGGAGCGCGCGCTCCGGTCCTCGGTCGATGTGAGCGACTCGCTTTCGCAACCGTGTCCAGCGGGCCGCAAAGCTCGCCGGTCTAAAAGCGAACGGTGCGTCGGGACCCTCCCGCAGCCGGTTTCGTACGCGGAGGGGTCGCGGCAGCGACCGAAATGAGTGGTGGGGCACCGTGTGCGTCCCCGCGCTCTCCGCATCGCTCCCGGACCGTCTAGGCAACTGTGACATCCTCCCCCGAACTTGTTCGGGGGCTCCCTTCCCGCTTCATCGTGCTACCGCCGAAGCGAGAGGCGGTTCCTGTTTCAACGACCGGACTCGCCGCCCCTTGCGGTGCGGTGGAGGTCCCGTCTCCA
>JABEUK010000172.1 GCA_013044425.1 Thermoplasmata archaeon
CCCTCCGGGGGCGTCAAGCGCGTAACGGTCTCTCCCGCCTCGGCCGCGAGCACCATCCCCTGGCTGGTGACGCGGCGGATCGTGCGTGGGGCCAGATTCGCGAGGACCGTGATACGTCGCCCCTCGAGCTCCTCCGGAGCGTAGTGGGCCCTCATCCCGGCAACGATCGTCCTCGGCGTTTCCTCACCGAGGTCGACGCCCAGCACATAGAGCCGGTCCGCATCCGGATGGGGAGCGACCGAACGGATGGTGCCCGCCCGGATCACGAGGGAAGGGACGCCCCCGCCCGACGGCGCCGATGTCGGGTTGGGGCCGACCGTCCGCGCCGCTCGGGGGAACAACGGGCGAACCTCGCCCAGAGGTTGCCCGGTGATGAGCGGCTCGAGCGCTCGATCCCACTCTCCCGGTTCCGGCCCTGAGGGGAATCCGAGCATCCGGTGGACCTCCACCGAAGAGAACGGCAGCACGGGCGATAGCCACGTCGCGATCGCTCGGATCGACGCAAGCGCATCGTTCAGCGCCTGCAGGAGCGCCGCGCCCGACGCGGCCCAGGGGCGAGCCTCGTGGAACCGACGGTTCGCCTCGCGTACCTCTCCCAGCGCGAGGTCGAGCGCCTCCTTCAGTTGCACCCGCTCGTAGCGCTCGGTGATCTGTTCGTGCACGGCGCGCAAATGCGGCCCGATGCCCGCACGGCCCTCGGGGATCTTGCCGCCGCACCGATCTCGAACGAGGACGAGGGCGCGCTGAACGAGATTGCCGTACTGGTTGGAGAGGATCTCTTCGCTGACCCGATGAAACTCGTCCCAATCGAACTCGGTATCGTGGTTCTGGGGCGCGAGCAGCGCCGCGTAGAACCGGATGAGGTCCGGCGCATAGCGCGAGAGCAACGACGGAATGAACACGTCGAGATCGGCCGGCCGGGATTTCGAGATCTTCTTGCCGGCGATGAGCAGCCACTCGTTGGCCGGAACGTCGTACGGGAGCACATACGTGCCGAGTCCGAGGAGGATCGCGGGCCAGATGATCGTGTGGAAGAACTTGTTGTCCTTCCCCACAAAGTAGTACTGGCGCACCGGTTCGCGGGCGTCCCAGAACTGGTGCCACGCCTCGGGCCGACCGGCTCGGATCGCCCATTCCCGGGACGCCGAAAGGTACCCGATGACCGCCTCGAACCATACGTAGAACCTCTTGGAGCCGTAGCCGTCAAGCGGGATCGGAACGCCCCATTCGAGATCGCGGGTGATCGGGGTGGCGTGGAGTCCCTCGTCGAGGAAGTTCTGCGCCACTCGCAGCGTCCCGGGTCTCCAGTGCGTCTGTTGATGGAGGTACTCGGCGAGCTTCGGTTGGAGCTGGTCGAGTCCGAGGTAGAAGTGCTCGCTCGGCCGGAACTCCGCGGGAGTTCCGCACAACGAGCATCGGGGGGATCCGAGCGTCTTCGCGTCCATCGGCCGCCCGCACCGATCGCACTCGTCCCCCCGGGCCTCCTCGAGCCCGCAGTTCGGGCACGTTCCGACCAGGTAGCGGTCGGGCAGGAATCGTTGGTGCTTGGGACAGTACGGGCTCTCCTCCGTTCGACGGTGGATGTACCCCCGCTCCAGCAGGAGGAGGAACACCTCGTCCACGGTGTGTTCGTGATTGGCGGTGTGCGTGGTCGTGTACGTGTCGAACGTGAATCCCAGCCGTTCGAACGAGGATCGGTTGATCTCGTGGTACCGGTTCGCTACCGCCTCCGGACCGATCCCTTCCGCTTCCGCGCGCACGAGCGTCGGGGTTCCGTGCATGTCGGATCCCGAGACGAAGAGGACCTCGTTTCCGCGTAGGCGATGATACCTCGCGAAGGTGTCGCCGGGGAGGTACGCTCCGGCGAGATGGCCGATGTGGAACGGGCCGTTCGCGTACGGCCAGGCCACCGCGACGAGCACTCGGGGCATTTCACCCTCCGACGTCGTGCGAACGAAGGCGGAGCGTAAGCCTTTCTGCCGACGGCCGCGGAGTGACGGCGGCTTTATCGGACCCCTCGCCGTCCCGCGTCATCGTGCCGACCGAACCCCCCCGCATGAGCCGACCGAACGTCCCGGAGGCCGACCGGGAGATCGGGGTGCGCCACCCGGTGCTGCTCCACGGCTACGTGGTCCTGGTCGATTACATGGGGAACGACAATGCGATCGTTCAGGCGGCACGGGTCTCCTACGGGCCCGGCACCAAAACCGTTCGGGACGATCGGGGCCTCATCCGGTATCTGATGCGCCATCGCCATACGACGCCGTTCGAAATGGTGGAGTTCAAGTTCCTCGTCCGACTTCCGATCTTCGTCGCACGCCAGTGGGTGCGCCACCGCACGGCGTCGTTGAACGAGATCAGCGCCCGGTACTCCGTCCTCGAGGAGGAGTATGAGGTCCCCGTTCCGGAGGAGGTGCGCCATCAGTCGAGCCGCAATCGCCAGGGCCGGGGCGATCCCTTGCCCGAGGAAGCCGTCGCCTCGTTCCGTGGGGATCTCGATCGGGTCTCCCGCGACGCGTACGCGTCGTACCAGCGCGCGCTGGAGGGGGGCGTGGCACGGGAGACCGCTCGGCTGCTGCTCCCCGTTGCCTTCTACACGCAATGGTACTGGAAGATCAACCTGTACAACCTGTTCCACTTCCTGTCGCTCCGCCTGGACCCGCACGCACAGGAAGAGATCCGGCTGTATGCGGCCGAGCTCGCGAAGATCGGCCGGCTCGTCTGTCCGGTCGCATTCGAAGCGTTCGAGGAGTTCCAGATTGGAGCGCTTGGGCTCGGTCGACGGGAACAGCGGGCCCTCCGTCTCTTGCTCGAGGGGGCGACGTCCAACGCCGCGTGCGCGGCAGCCGGCCTTCCCCTCTCCCGAGAGGACGGCACGCCGATGACGACCGGGGAGGGCGTCGAGTTCCTAGAGAAGCTCGCTCGAGTGCGCGAAGCGCTCTGATGGGCGTCTTCCTCGAGCGGGAACCCGTGTCGATGCCGTCCCGTGCGCCCGTCAGAATCGCGGAGAGTCGCCGGCCTCCAAGGTGAATCCGGGACGGGGAGGGAAGGATGGATAGGGTAGGTAGAAGCGATCGGGCCGCACGATCCGAAGCTCTTCGTCGGCGCGTGAATCGGGCCCATCGGCGATCCGATCGGCGAGGCGACGTGCCACGCCACCGGCGCGCATCACTCCGAAGCCGTTGAACCCGGTCATCGCGTACAGTCCCGGCGCGCCGGGAACCTCTCCGACAAGCGGTCGACGATCCGGAGTGGCCGTGCATACGCCCGCCCATGCCGCGAGCATCTCGGAGTCCGCCCACCCCGGGAACCGGTCGCTGAACACCTCGGCCAGGTGGGTCCTAAAGCGATCGTCCCCGCTCGTGACGAATCGCTCGGGATCCGCCTCGATGAGCTCGGTGCCGTTTCCGGCGAGGATGCGGCCCGGACCTTCTGGCCGGGCGTAGACATCGGTGTCGACATCGTGGCCGGTCGGAAAGACGTCGGGGGGTGGGTGCGGTGGCCGAAGCGTAGCGGCCTGCGTCCGGTACGGAACGAGCGGGAGCGGATGGCCGAGGCTTGCGAACAGGCGCTTCGACCAGGCGCCGGCCGCGACGACCGTGAACTCGGCGTCCCAGCGTTCCTCGCCCAGCTCCAGTACCGGTCGCCGGTCCGGGCCTGGAGCGAGGGCCCCGGCCCGCCCCAGATGGAATTCGACTCCCCGCCGTCGCGCTTCTTCGACGTACAGTTCGGCGATAGTGCTCGGGGTAACCACCGCGTCGTGGCGGCTATAGATCGCCGCTCGCACATCCTCGAATCGACCCCACGGCATCCAGCGCGAGATCTCGGCCGGGTCGACCGCCTCCACGTCGACCTTCCAGGATTGCAGGCGCCCGACCGCTTCCCGAAGCACCGCCGCGGCGACCGGATCCTTCGTCCAGCGCACGAAGCCGTTTTCGGAGTACGCGTCGGGCCGATGACGTCGGGCGAGGCTGCGGTACTCCGCGTGCGTCTCGCGTGTCACCTCGACGTCCCATTCGTTCCAAAGCTGCTCGGTCACCACACCGCCGGCCCGCCCGGTCGCTCCGGCGGCCGGCGTGCGGGGATCGTACACGCCGATCGACCCGATCTTGCGCCGCGCGAGATGGTAGGCGAGCGAGCAGCCGGCGATACCGGCACCGAAGATCAGGACGGTGAGGCGCTCTCGGGGCACGGGCCCGTCGAGGCCCCAGGGAGGTTAATACTGAGGTTTCGCCCGCTCGTAGGCATCCCGCAAGGATTGCGTGTCGACGTGCGTGTAGATCTGGGTCGTCGCCACCGAGGCGTGGCCGAGGAGCTTCTGGATGAACCGGATGTCGCAGCCGCGGGCAAGCAGCGTCGTGGCGAGCGTGTGACGCAGCATGTGCGGGGTGACCCGGCGGGGGATCTCGGCCGTGCGCGCGCACTCCCGGACGATCCGCTCGACCGTCACCGGGCCTACCGGGAAGAGCCGGGTCCCTTCACCACCGGTGGTCGCCCGGTCCGCTAGATAGCGGTCGACGGCGGCCCGCGCGCGGTCGTCCATCACCACCTCCCGGTCCTTGTCCCCCTTCCCCGAGCGGACGTGAAGGATGTTACGCTCGAGCTCGACATCCTCGAGCTGGAGATGGCACAGTTCCCCGACCCGCAGCCCGCAGAAAGCAAGCACGTGCACGATCGCGCTGTCCCGGGAAGACCGGGCCGCGGCCTGAAACAATCGGTGCGTCTCCTCCTCGGAGAGGTACCGCGGGAGGCGCTCCGGCCTACGGGGCAGTTCCTGGTGGTCCGCGATCGTGAGCCCGAACGTCCGGAACAGGCACGTCAGCCCGCGGATCGTCGTGTAGAGGGAATTCTTCGAGTAATGGCGCTGCAGGACGAGGTGCTCCCGGAAGAGATCGATGTCCCGCTCGGTCACCTCGTCGAGCGGCTTCGGGACGCGGGCGAGAAACATCCGGGCGATATGGGCGTACTGTTTGATCGTGCACGGGCTGCGCTCCTGGGCCCGAAGGCTCCGGACGAACTGCTCGACGATCCTCTCGGTGGAGAACCGGCTCCCGGGTTCATCCGGGACCGGCACGAGGGCCGGGCGAGACGTCACCCGCGGCATCGATCCGGCCCGGGGAAGCCGGGCGAGCGCAGCGGAGCCCATCGTCGGCGCGTAGGTCCCCGTTCGCCTAATAATCGTATGCGCGCAGTGGCAGGGTTCGCCTCAACGTTCGGCCCGGAACGTCGCTTCCTCCTCAAATAGCCCGGGAAGGATGTGCCCCGCGTGCGGTGCTCTTCGTGCGATGCCCCGGCCGTGATCGATCAGCCGTATGCCGGAACCCACGCCTGCGAGCGCCACTTCACCGAAGGGGTCGAGGAGCGCGTCCGCCACGAAATCCATCGCCAGCTCCCCCGATTCTCGGGCCGCACGATCGCCGTCGCTCTTTCCGGCGGGAAGGACTCCGCAGCCGCGCTCGCGCTTTCGCAACGCTACTTCCTCCGACGCCCATCGGTGCGCCTGGTGGCGATCAGCGTGGACGAAGGGGTGACGGGGTATCGAACGGCCACGCTCGAGGCGGCCCGCTCCCTGACCGAACGACTCGGGGTCGAGCACCTGGTCGTGCGCGCCGAAGAGACGCTCGGAAGGACGACCGATCGAGCCGCCGAGCGGCTTCCGGAGACGGTGCCCTGCTCGTTCTGCGGCGTCTGGCGCCGTCGGCTCCTCAATCAAGCCGCCCGCGACGCGGGAGCCGACGTGCTCGTCCTCGGATTCAACCTCGATGATCTCGCGCAGACCATCCTGATGAACCTCGTCCGCGGGGATCTCGAGCGACTGACCCGGATGGCCCCCCACCGGGTCCGCCAACCCGGGCTCGTCCCCCGCATCGCCCCGCTGGCCGCGGTCCCAGAACGAGAAGTGTATCTCTACGCACGCCTGACCGAACTACCGTTCGACCATGGAGAGTGCCCGTACGCGGGACGGGCCCACCGCAACGTCTTCCGGGAGGTGCTCTGGCGGCTCGAAGGGGCCGCCCCGGGGACCCGCCAGGCGCTCCGACGAACCCAGGAACGCCTCACCGACGTACTTCGGACCCTGGAGCCGGCCCTCGGCCCCGAGCGCTGCAGCTCGTGCGGTGAGCCATCGAGCGGAGCGCGCTGCCGCGCCTGTGAATTCTTGGAGCTTGTTCCCCCCCCGGCCGAGCCGGCCGGAGGAGAACGAACGTGAGCGAGCCGGGATCCTCTCCGACCGCCAGCGATCCACGCCGTTCGATCGGGCGTCGAGTGTTCGTGGTCGGGGCCGGGATCATGGGAAGCGGGATCGCGGCGGAGTGCGCGCTGCGTGGCTACTTCGTCACCCTCGAGGATACCACCGAGGCCTTCGCGGAGCGCGGACGGAGGAATTCGGTGCGTGCCCTCGAGCACCAGGTGCGCAAGGGCCATCTCTCCGCCGCCGACGCAGCGGCCGCCGCGGCGCGGATCGATCCAGCGATCGGGATGCGTCGGATCAGCTCGGCCGACATCGTCATCGAAGCGGCGCCCGAGAACCTCGCACTGAAGCGGGAGATCTTCCGCGAGATCGAGGCCGGCGCCGCGCCCGACGCGCTCCTAGGGTCCAACACTTCCTCGCTTCCGATCACTTCGATCGGGCAGGACCTGAGGGACCCGGGTCGACTGGTCGGGATCCACTTCTTCAACCCGGTGCTCCAGATGGCCCTTGTCGAGATCATTCCGGGCCTGCGGACCCGGCCGGAGGAGGTGGCCCGCGCTCGGGAGTTCGCCATCGCCCTCGGGAAGACGGTGGTCCTCTCGAAGGACACGCCGGGGTTCGTCACGACGCGCGCGCTGGCCGTCCTGGTGAACGAGGCGGCGTGGATGCTCTACGAAGGGGTCGCCACCGCAGAGGACATCGACACCGCCTACGTGCTCGGGTTCCACCACCCCATGGGCCCCTTCGCTCTGATCGATCTCGTCGGGATCGACACCGCCGTATCGATACTCGATGTGCTCTGGGAGGGATACCGGGATCCGAAGTACCGGGTCTGCCCGATCTTGAAATCGATGGTCGCGGCCGGTCGCCTCGGACGAAAGACCGGAGAGGGATTCTTCCGGTATCCCACGCCGGAGCGCTGACGCTCCGGGGTGGGGCTCTATTTCGGCGGCGGCTCCGACTCGGGGCCGGACCGCTTCCAGGATTGGGCGGAGATCGACTCGTACACCGACTCTTCGGGGGCTCCGGCCGATCCGCGTGACTCGGTCGCGGCGTGGACCCGGTCCTTCTGCATGAGCCAGTAGTGGATTCTCCAGGACCGCCCTCGGGACACGGTCGCATCCTCTTCTTCGCTCGTCAACAACCCGGCATCCTCGAGCCAATAGAACCGGTCCCGGTCCTCCTTCGAGAGCGTGTTGTCCAGTACCGAATCCTCGTTGCCGAAGTAGGCCATCACCATCTCCGCCGTCGGGCGTGCCTCCGAGGGCATGATCTTCCCCTGCGCGACGAGGGTGCGCTCGATCGCCCGGGTCAGCTCCTCCACGGTGATCAGGGGCATGGGGACGCGCGCGGCAGGGCGCGGGTGCCAATAACCGTCGCTCGTCCGGCCGCCGTCATGCTTTAGTGGCGTCCCGGGGTCGTCACGTTCGTGACCGAAACGTCGCTGCCGTTCGCCCCCCCGGAGGCGGCGGTGGCCGCCGCGCGGTCGGCCGTCGCCCTCGGACTGTGCGCCGACTGTTTCGGGCGCCTGTTCGGTCGGTTGGGCCGTGGCCTTACGAACCTTGAGCGCGCCGAGAGGCTCGCCTCGGTGCTGGGGGGGGTGGACTTCGCGCCGGGTCCTTCGTGTCGGCTCTGTGCGGGGGCGTTCGACCGTATCCCCGTATGGGTCGAACG
>JABEUK010000173.1 GCA_013044425.1 Thermoplasmata archaeon
ACCGACAGCTTCGCGCCCACGCACGACGGCGTTGCGGGAACCACGGCCGCACTCGCCGCGGAACTCGCCGCCCGCGGCCACGAGCTCACGGTGTTTACAGTCCGGTTGCCGGGGCAGAAGCGACGGGAACGGCTCGCGAACGGTGTGACCGTGTACCGACATCTGTCTCTACCGGCTCCGAGCTACCCTCAGTACCGCATCGCACTCTTCCCGTGGCCCTCGTTTCTTTCCGGAGGACATCGCTTTGACGTGGTCCATGTTCACACACCCGGGTTCGTTGGACTCGCCGGTTGGCTCGCCGCTCGATGGTGGCACGTCCCCAAGGTCGCTACGTACCACACAAACCTGACCGACATGTTGCAGGGAGCGGGGACGAATCGGCTGTCCCGCGCGTTCTACCGGGCATGGGGAAGGTTCAGCGTAGAACTTTGCCGTTCGTCCGATATAGCGACCGCACCAACGGTGGCGGCGGGGGCGGCCCTCCGCGCGATGGGTCGGTCCCACCTCCACGCGCCTCCTCGAATCGTGGAGAACGGAGTCGACACCACGACCTTTCGACCGGGGATCGCCACTCCCGATTGGAAGGCCCGATGGGGCGTGGAGGGCGTTCCGCTGATCACGTTCCTCGGGCGACTCACCCGGGACAAGGGGGTCCATCGATTCCTCGACGCGGTTGAGAGGCTGGGAACTGCGACGCGTTGGGTTGCCGTCGTGGCCGGTGAGGGACCCGAGCGGCCTTCGATAGAAGAGCGGTTGCGCCCCGGGACTGCCCTCTCCGCACGCGCCCGTTACCTGGGGCCGGTTCTCGAAGGAGAGAAGGCAGCCCTGCTCGCGCAGACTCAGATCTTTGTGCTTCCCTCTCTGTCCGACACCTCGTCGGTGGCCCTCCTCGAAGCGATGGCTTCGGGGGCGGCATGTGTGGTCACGTGTCGAGGAGGTCCCGGCGAGATCGCGCGCGAATCGTCGGCAGGTCTCATCGTCGATCCTCAGGACCGTGGATCACTTACCGCGGCGATCGAGCGCCTGCTTAACGACGGGACCCTCGCTCGCGAGTTTTCCGAACGCGGACGAGCTTGGGTCATCGCGCGTGCGTCCGTGGAGAAGATGGCGACGGAGTTCGTGGATTCCTACCTCGCGGTGCTACGGGTGGCCAAGGCTTCGCCACCTTCCCCGGAGATCAGAGCGAAGCTAGAATGACCATCACGATCACAATCAAGATGGCGGTCATCAGGGTCAGCCCTTCGAGGAGGTGGTTGAAGCGCACGAGGGTCGTCAATTGCGGCGACGGGGTTCTCCGGCTTCGTAGGACCCGGATCCTCGGGCCTACCACGAAAGTGTGCAATCCCGCCGAGACCACCATGACCGTGGCTACAGCGAAGCTCGTGACGATCCACTCTGCCCCCGAAATCCCGGTCCAGTTCTCCGCCGGAGGCGTGTACCACGAGAGGTTGGCGAGCCCGGTCGCTAGGGTGGCGACGAGCGCTGGCCACATGACCCACTTGAAAGCCCGACCGACCTCAGAGACGACCCGAGATACCGTCTCCGGCTGGCTTGGAAACGCTCTCCGAATACCCCAGACGGCGATCCCGAGAGAGATATTGCCGCCCACCCAGATTATGGCCCCCAACACATGGATTATGAGAATCAGTGGAACCCATTCGAACATCCGGACCCCTTCCCATCGAACGAGGCTGCACCGCCGTGTTCTTACCGTGGCCTCTTGACCAAGTCGTACATCAGCATCGAGCGTCGAAGAAAGAGTGTCTTCTCGTGGCACGGTCCGGGTTTACACCGGTGGGTCGGTAGATACGTGCGTGAAATCTCATCGACCAGCGACTCTCTGGGTGACTATCTGCCCTCCGCTCGAACCTGAACGGGTTTCGGGCGTTGCCTCCGGCTTCTACCTAGACTTACTCGAATGAGCTTGCCGTGGGCTTGACGTCGACCTTGAAGCGCCCTCGGCGCTTCGCGGCTCCCGTAATCGCTTGCACTCGTCCTTCTGCCATGTCGTGCGGAGGGACCGCTCGCATCTTGCGAGAGCTTGAACCTCCTTCAGACCCACGTTCGAGAGCTACGGGCACGACGAGCCCGAGGCTCCCAAACCCATCCACCATCCCGCTCGCTCGAACACCGAAACGGTTCGGCGAGGGCTTGTAATCCAAGCCCGGGGTACCTCTGTCGGCGAGGGAACATGGACAAAACGGAACTTGCCTTCAGCCTCGAGGTCACGCCCGCGGCCCGGGAGGCGATTGCTGCGGCCATCGCCGGGAGTCCATCTCCCGCGATCGTGCGGCTTGGGATACTCCCCGGCATGCATCCGACGGTGCAGATGTACATATCGAAACCCCGGTCGGGAGATGAGATCCTCGATTTCGGCGCGGCGCGCCTGGCCGTGGACCCGGCCAGCCGGGTCTATCTCGACGGTGCGACCGTGGATTTCCATGAGGGGTCTCCCCAGCATGGCTTCTCGATCGTGGGCCCTCACTTCAGCACCCATCCGCCGGTATCCCCTTCCTCGGACCGAACGGTGGAAGGGCAGAGTTCGACCCCCGCAGCTGACGACTCGGCAGGGGTCCATCGCACCGAGCGCGGGCGAGAACACCAGCTCCGGGAGGCCCTCCGGCGGGTCTATGATCCCGAGATCCCGGTCAATATCGTGGACCTAGGCCTAATCTATGACATCGAGTGGCCGGAAGATGGAAAAGTGGGAGTCCGGATGACCATGACTAGCCCTGGCTGCCCCGTCGCCGGCATGCTCCAGGATGAGGTCAAGGCCGTCGCTGAGAGGATCCCGGGCATTCGCGAGGCCGTCGTCACCGTCGTATGGGATCCCCCTTGGAGACCGGAGAAGATGAGTCCGGCGGCAAAGCGCCAGTTCGGCTACGCGTAACGGCTCCGATTTCGGGGCCGTGTGGGCCGGTACGATGGCGACGAGTGCACGGAGGAAGTCCGCCACTCCTGAGCGACACCTCAAGGGTAGAACGTCGAACCATCCGCGCCGTAGGCCCGTCGGAACGGAGTACGTTCATAGAGGTAGAGCGCGGGGAGGAGTGCTCCGAAGAGTACGATTGCGACGACGTTGAACAGGCCAGCCCACTCGCGCAGGACCGGAAGGACGCCGAAGTCTGCATAGATTCGAACGGCCAGGGAGATGTAGAGGAGCGCGACCGGAACGTAAAGGACACGATGGAATGGGAGCCTCTTGCCCAGAACCGCGGGCAGAATGATTAGAGCATGGGCAAACACCAGCGAGAGGACGAACCCCAGGAAGAGCGCATGGAGGCCCGCATCGTAGGAGAATCCGAGTAGGACTCCGCCCTCGGAGTACACGATCCCTCCGCCCAGGAGGAGCCATGCATAGCCGCTGAGCAAACAGAGCGCGGTGAATCGGGGAAGGCCGGGTCGCGACAGATTCTGGTACGCGATGTCGTGGAACAACAGCCAGACCGCGACGAGGATCCACCCCGAGGCCACTACCAGGAACCCGGAAGGGAAAAAGAGAACGGAGAGGGCGCATCCGAGGAGTGTAAGCGCGACCGAGATTGCGAAGGTGAGTTTGTCGAGCATGGTCAGGCGGAGAACCCGGCTCAGTTCCAGCCTCTCGGCCCCAAGCAGGAGTACCAAGAAGGTACCCCACCACGGGATTAGGAACGGGATGTCGAGCCCGCTCCAGCCCAGGACGTTGCCTCCGACAAGGCAGGCGGCGCCCAGGACTTGGACAACGGTGTGCAAGGCGGGCTGGCGCCGAAGGATCACTAGGAAAATCAGCAGAAGGGCCACCGCACCGCTGGTGATGATCGGAAAGGCGAGGGCGGCGTCCCCGCTCAGAGCGAGCGAAATCGCACCGACGGCGGTGAGCAACGGGGCGAGATAGAAAACTCGCTGTTCAAGCGCTACCGCCCGCTCGATGCCGATAAGGCTCGCAAGGACTCCGTTCACCATCAGAACGCCGTGGGCGTCTGGGAGCGAAGTACTGAGGAGCGGGATCGGCCAACCGATTAGCCACAGCGCGGCCCAGAGGCCCAGCGCCAACGCGAGGAGTGTCAGGGCGATGCCGAGGAATCGGACCCGAGACCGCGTTACCACGGGAGATCCCACGCCCCTCCTGGGGAAGATGCTACCGACCGCGGCCTCGTCGGCCGTCAGGGGATGGTGTGGAGAGGGGTCCGGTCTGCTGCGGATCCCTGCTTGCCGATTCGCACACGCCAGGTTTTCGGTCCCTGTTCGAGGTATTCCCAGGAAAACTGGCCAGTGTACTCTGCCTGGAACTGGTAGAAGAGCGGCTTCGGGTCGTGGTCGTTCACCAGCACGAAGGATTCCCCGAGCTCGAGATTGGTGAATGTTCCGAAGATGCGAGGATGGCGCTCGGGGGGGCTTACCCCCCGGATGTCCAGCACGCTCTGCCCGCCTTCGACTCGTTCCCCTTTGACACCGGCAGCGGCACCACTGCGTTCGACCCCGGACATCTCTTCCCCGTCCCTGACGGCATGGAGACGCGGTTTCGAACTAAAGGACGTGCCGAAACGTTTCGGAGTTCCGGTAAGGTGGCACCGGCCGGCCGAGGGTCTCCCGCTCCCTGAACCGGTTCGTAATTTCACCGCGAACTGAGGACCTGCCATCTTCTGTCTGACGGCGCGGAGGGTGCTACCGCCGCGCCTCGTGTATCCGAGTCTGAGGTGCTCCTCAATGGAAGGCATCTGCGTGGAGCGGGCCATCCACAAGAAGACCGGAGTCGCGGCTGCTCTCGACTCGAAGGGCAGGAGGGTTCTGCAGGCAAAGTTAGGGCCGATCGATTCCGAGATGGTCAGCTATTTGGCCGGGCTCGGGGTCGCCGTGTCGATATTCGTTGGCCGAGCCTGAGGCATCCCGGCACGGGCGTCTTCCGAGGGTGACCGGGGCTCGGATCGCCTGACGGTAATCAGCCCCAAAGTAAGCCACTGGCCCCGGCGCGGCCCTCACTCGCGGAGCCGATTCCGGCCGGCAGGGTTGATCCCGGGGGACGGTTCTCCCGTTGCCCCGGGGAAGTGGTTCGTCCCCTTCGGTGGAGGACCGCAGCGACCACGCCGGTACGTCTCAATCAGAGAGTTGGCGATTTCATGGCTGGAGCAGGCGGGCCAGATCAGCGACGAAAAGGGCCGGGCGCTCGTCAAT
>JABEUK010000174.1 GCA_013044425.1 Thermoplasmata archaeon
GCCGGCGAGTTCGGGACCGGGGGCGCTTAGATAAGCTTGCCCCGAGAACGGCGAGCTAGTGCACCAGGAGCCAGGCGACGGTGCCCGCCACTCCGATGACCAGTTACGTTCTTTCGACCCGGCCTCACCCGCGCCGTCTCGGTGCTCGAGCCCGTGCTCACGCCGCGAACCAAGGCAGGCGGGCCGCGGGGCCGGTCGGCTTGAGGACCAAGAGGTGCAGGTTGGCGCCGGGGTCCCCCGGGGCGTAGGAGTCCTTCATCGCCATCTGGTAGATCAGGAAGAGCGCCTCCTCGTCCGTTCGCACGTCGAGCGAGCGGTGCACGTCGATGCCGAATCGCGTACGCAGGTGCGTCAGCATCTCCTCGAAATCGATCTGCGCGGCGCCTTCGCTATCCTGAGCGCGCTTGAACATCCCCACGACGACCCCCGTGGCGATCCGCAGCACCTCCCGGCGGTCGACGACGCGCGGGTGCCAGTGGGGAGCAACGTCCCCCGCTACGGGTACGGGGACGACGAGGATCGCGAGCTCGGAATCGATGGGAGAGTACTTCCCTCGGGCGATCCGGTCCCACGCCTCATCCGCGGCTCGGTCGGAGTGCACGACGAGGATCGCGCGATCCTCCCGCATCCGCGCGCTCCGGGGGCGCGTGTTCCACCGTCCGAGCCACTCGGACGACCCGCTCGCGACAAAGACCGGCCAGGTCCGGCGGGGCACACCGGCTTCCTGGACCCAGAACGTAGGGGAGAGGCCCGCGTCGCCCTGGTCCGGTTGGACCCGAGCGTAGCCGAGCTTCCGCAGTACGTCCTCGGCGGCGCGCTTGTGCTCGGTGGGCTCGACGGGGCGCTCGGGAGATGTCATCGATAGCGATAGGGTGCGGGCCGAAATAAGGACGTTGGCGGACCGGCGGCACCGTTCCTATAGGGAACTCCCCCCGGCGCGCCCCGGCTCCGCGGAGCCCCGGGGATCTATCCGAACCCCGTTGGAAGCCCGAAGCGCAGCAGCGGCACGTTCACGATCAGCGCCAGGATCACGAACAGGAGGTACGGCCCCGAATAGATGAACCCGCGACGGGCCGTTGCACGGTCGACCCGCCTCCACAGAGGAAGTGTGAAGACCACGAAGAGCAGGCCGAGCACGACGAGGGCGACGAGGATCGGCCAGGTGATCGCGCCCGTCCAGCCGACCAAGAGCGCTGCCGGGACCAAGAGGGCGGCGGAGATCACCACGACCTTTCCCGAATAGGCGGGGTCGTTCATCCGCGGTAGCATGGGTAGCCCGGCTCGAGCATAGTCGTCCTTGAGCAAGAGGGCGAGGCTCCAGAAGTGCGGGGGGGTCCAAAGGAAGACGAGGATTGCGAAGGCGATCGATCCCGTGGACCAGTAGCCGATCGCGGCGGCGCTCCCCGCGAGAGCGGGGGCGCTCCCCGCAAACCCTCCGATGACGATGTTCCAGCTCGATCGGCGCTTGAGCCAGGCCGTGTAGACGACGACGTAGGTGAACCCGCCCAGGAATATCGAGAACCCGGTGAGGGGGTTGAGGAGCGCGCTGGCCAGCCCGATCCCTACCGCGAGGAGGGCCAGTCCGGCGACGAGCACCGCGGTGCTCGATGCGATCCGCTCGGCCGCCAGAGGCCGGTCGGAGGTCCGGTGCATCCGCGGATCGACGTCCCGGTCGAGGTAATGGTTCAGCATCGCCGCCCCGGCCGAGGCGGCGGCCCCGGTAAGGACGAGGAGGAGCAGGCGGTACCAGTCGATCGCGGCCGGGTTCGCAAGGAAGTATCCGCCGACGGCCACGAGGACGATCAGCAGCGTGATCCCCGGCTTCGCGAGGCTCAGCGCGTCGGAGAATCGGGAGCGCGGGGAGAGCGCGGGTGCACGGGCGGATGCGACCTCGCTCATCGAGACACTTCGGGCGCAGCGAATCCACTCGCTCGCTTAGCCTTCCGGGCCGGGCGAGGAGCCCGGCCGAGCGGCTCCATCGTCCGAGGGGTCGGCTTCGGCCAGCGCGTACGGGTCCGCCTCGCGCTCCTCGCCCGCCTGGACCGCCCAGTTGACCCACCGCCGAGAGAGCGAACGCAAGTTGGACAGGAGCACGAGGATGAGCAGAATCCCGAACAGGATCGTGGCGAGCGCGAAGTGCAGGAGGACCAGGGCGAGGTTCAAGCTGGAATCGACCACCGCTCCTCCGAGCAGAGCGAGCCCGACGACCAGCACGAGGGAGAACAGGCTGAGCTTGAGCAGGACCGGTCGGCGGCGCTCGTAGGCGAGGGCCAAGGCGCTCAGGATGACGATCACCACCGCGAGGAAGAACGCGCTGACGCGATGGGACCATTCGACCGCGCTCGCTCCCGAGACCGCCGGGAGCGGGGTGAACGACCCGTTGCACGCGGGCCACGACGGGCATCCGAGGCCGGAATCGCTCGCGATGACGTTCCCGCCCAGAATGATCGTGACGTAACAGGCGACGAGGGCGGCGACGGCGGCGTAGCGAAAGAGGTCGTGCCCGCGCATCGGTCCTCCCGGTTCATCCCCCGCCTTCCGACTCGGCCGAGATGGGGACAGGGATGGGCGCGGGAGTCGGGACGACGGCGGGCCCGGAGATGGTGCTCGGCAGCGGCTCGCCCCACGGGTCGCGGCTCGTGACGGGCTCGCCGTAGTAGTAGCTGTGGACTATGTTGTACAGGAAGAACAGCTGGCCGATCCCGAGGATGAACGCGCCCAGGGTCGAGATGAAGTTCAGCGCCTGGAAGTTCCCGGCCCAGAGATAGGCGTACACGCGGCGCGGCATTCCTTCGGCCCCGAGGATGAACATCGGGAACAGGAGCACGTTGACGCCGATGTAGGTGAGCGCGAAGTGGATGTGACCGAGCCGCTGGTTGTACCAGCGGCGCGTAATCACCGGGAAGTAGAAGTAGATCCCCGCGAAGATCGCCATCAACGTCCCGCCGAGCAGGATGTAGTGGAAGTGCGCCACCACGAAGTACGTCCCGTGGTAGAGATAGTCGATCGGGATCGAAGCGAGGTAGAGCCCCGATAATCCTCCGATCACGAACCCCGTGATGAAGGCGAAGCAGAACCACATCGGCACCGCCATCCAGATCCGTCCGCCCCAGAGCGTCGCGATCCAGTTGAACGTCTTCACCGCGGATGGTACCGCGATCGCCATCGTGCTGAGCATGAAGAAGAACGCGATGTTCGTGTTGATCCCCGTCAGGAACATGTGGTGGCCCCAGACGGCGAAAGAAAGGAGGGCAAACGCCCCGAGGCTGATCGCCATCGCCGCATAGCCGAAGATGTCCTTGCGCGCTAACTTCGGGATGATGGTGGAGATGATCCCGAACGCGGGCAACACCATGATGTACACCTCGGGGTGCGCGAAGAACCAGAATAAGTTCTGATAGAGGAGGGCACCCCCGAGCGGCGTGCCGTTCACGCTCGCGAGGATGTGGGTTCCGAAGTTCCGGTCGCTGAGCACGAACGTCAGCGCGATGGACAGCGACGGGAGGGCGAAAAGCAGGAGTACGGAATTGATCAGCGTCGCCCAGACGAACAGGGGCATGTTCCAGTACTCGACCCCGGGCGCCCGGTGCTTGATGATCGTGACCAGGAAATTGACCGCACCGAGGATCGAGGAGATCGTGAGGATGTGCAATCCCAGGACCCAGTAGTCGAGCCCGTACGGGTTGGGGCCGTACGGCTGGATCGACAGGGGGACGTAGCCGGTCCAGCCGGCGTACGCGTTCGAGAGGATCAGAATGACCCCCGCGGGGGGGATCAGCCAAAAGGCGATGGCGTTGATCTTGGGCATCGCCATCTCCTTGGCGCCGATCATCGACGGCACGAGGAGGTTCCCGAACCCGGCGAGGGTCGGGATGATGAACATGAAGATCATCAGCACGCCGTGCATCGTGAACAGCGTGCTGTACACGTCCGGCGTGATGCCGAGGGTCGTTTGGGGATCGAGCCCGAGTCCTTGGACGAAGCCGAGATCGGTGCGGATGAGGACCGCGTAGATCCCTCCGATGAAGAAGAATGTGATCCCGGTGGCGATGTACATCAGACCGATCCGCTTGTGATCGGTCGTGAACATCCAGAGCTTCGCTTTCCGTACGAACCAGCTTCCCCGGTAGCCCAGGAAGATGACCGCGAACGCGGTGAACGCCGAGATCAGGCCGATCACGATGTAGGTCGTGGTAGCGTCCATTACGACCTCCGCGCGCTCATGTGAGGATCAGGCTCCCGAGCAGGTAGCTCGAGGCGGCGGCCGCGGCGAGGACGAGCACGATGCGCAGGAAGCGCGCCGTGGATTCCGCGGTGATGGGTGGCGGCCGAGGCGGGGTCACCCGGCGGCCGAGCGGCCAAACGCGGTAGGTGCGATCGACGATATGGAAGATCATCGCGGCCATCAGGAACATGAGGGCGAGCGCGAGCCCGAACGACTCCGTTCCGCCGGGAGTGACGAGCGGGTTCACGGCCGGCGCGCAGTTCGTCCCTCCCTGGAGCGTGCAGAGGAGCGGGGAGATCGGATCCGCCACGTAGAGGACGTACCCGACGAGCGCGCCGATGCCGATTAGCATCAGGAACGTGACCGCGTCGTAGAGGTCCGTCGTACGGCGCCGTACCGCCCGAAGGTCCCCCTCTTCGCTATTCAAAGAACTCGACCCTCCGGTGGGTGGCGCCCCGATACCGATCTACGCGGTACAGGATCCCGGCCATGAACAGGAAGGAGAGGAAGGCGACGGCCGCTCCCCCGAGGAGCGCCGCGATCGCGACGACGGACGGCCCGATCCCGAGCATGAGCAGAAGGCCGTAGACGAAGAACGCCGCGCCCAGGGTCCCGATCGTTAGGAACGCGCCCAGGATCGCCCAGAGCACGCCGGTCTTCCACCGGGGGTCCGTCGCGGGCTCAGTCAAGGGGATTCACCTCCGACGTCGACATCGGCGTCCCGGTGGGCGTGTCCCCTCCCGTACGCCGCGGGTAGATGCCCGGCAGGCCGCTCTGGCGCGCCGCGAGGCGCCGCCGGTAGCTCGCCTGGTAGCGATGGTGGAGGACCAGGACCAGGACCGCGTTCACCGCGACCATCGGCAAGAGCGTCCTGACCATGGTTGGCATATCGATCTGGACGCCGGGGGTGACGCCGCCCCAGACGGTCATGATGATGAAGAACTGGAGCAGGGTCGTTCCGATGAAGATGAACAGCGGACGGTCCCTCGGGTGCGTGCGCTTCGAGCGGTCGAGGTACGGCAAGAACAGGAAGAACAGCGCGAGCACCGTGCCGACTCCCACGGCGAGCACGGGAGTGATGCCGGTGAAATCCACCAATTTGAACAGCCACAGGAAGTACCAATCGGGTTCCGTCACCACGCCGACGGCGGCAGTGTTGCCTACGTAGGTAGGGAGCGTCCAGGGCCAGAGCGCCGCTATTCCGAATAAGACGCCGAGATAGAGCAGCGCCCACTTGGTCATGTAGAAGAAAATGTGGGGCATGAATGGGACGTGCTCCTTGTCCTCCTTCTCGGTGAATCGACGGCGCTGGGTCGGATCCGAGGTGGACGGCGGCGCGATCCCGTGCGACTCGAACAGTGCGATGTGGGCGTAGAGCAGCGCGCCGAGCGCGAGCGGCAGGAGCAGCACGTGGGCCGCGAACATGCGCCCTAACAGTCCCTGGGGGGTCCCGTCCCCCATGATGAACGGCGCCGTGACCGGGCCGAGCACGGGGAGCCGAATGGCGAGCACGAGCCCGACGTTGGTGGCGTTGTAGCTGATCTGGGTGTAGGGGAGAAGGTAGCCCGTGAACCCCATCCCGAGGGTCACGAGCATCAGGAGCGTCCCTACCATCCAGGAGAATTCGCGGGGCGCCTTGTACACGCCGAGATAGTAGCCCCGGAAGAAGTGGACGAACATCAGGAAAATCATGGCGTAGGCGCCGTAGAGATGGGTCGACAGGAGCAGCGAGCCCATCGGGATGGAGTGGATGATGTAGTACGTTGAACACCAGGCCGCCGGCGAGAACAGAGTGCCGGTCGCCTGCCCGCACGCCGTCAGGGTCGGGCCGACGCTCGGCTGGTAGTACAGGAGCAGAAGGATGCCCGATACGACCTGATACAGGAACGCGGTCGCGACGAACGCGCCCGTCCAGTACGAGGGCTTGAACGTGAAGGCGGGCTGGGGCCGGAGGGCCCACTTGCGCATCCCGGTACGGTTCTCGACGTATCCCCAGATTCGGTTCAACGTGCGGTTGTACCAGGTGCTGAACGACACTTCGCTCCCCCTACTACGGGATATTGCACAGGATGATGGGCGGCTGCACGCCGAGCTGGGAGGTCGGCCCGACAGCATAGTCTCCCTGCAACGTGTTGATGTGTCCGTTGACCGGCGGGCTGGACGGAGTCATCCCGACCGCGAAGATGTTCCCATTCGCGTCGGCCTCTAGAATGACCTGCGGGAGTGGCAGCACCGCGGGCCCGGTGAGGTTTGCCGCACCGTTGGCCGGGTCATAGGTGGAACCATGACAGGTGCAGTGAATGTAGAGCGACTTTCCTCCGGGCGTTTCCGGGCAGGTGCCGGCGGGGTAGTATGCGATGGCAGGAGCAGGACAGCCGAGGTGCTGGCATATCGCGCTGAATGCGACGATCGACTGGGGACCTCCAGCCGGCCCGATGCCGTTGAGGGGGTAGTCGACCGCCGGGTGAAGGTTCAGGAAGAAGTTGGGCTCGTTCAAGAGCGGGTAGGCGAAGGTGTAGCATTGCAGGGAGTCCGAGCTGTACTCCTTCATCGCCAGGTCGAGGGTCATGGGTTTACCGGAAACGTCGATGAGCTGGACGCGGGGATAGCTCGATATCCCGATCGTCGGGGGCTGGGCGTACTGGAGCGCCCCGGCGACACCGCCCCCGATCCCGACGCCGACGATCCCCGCGACCGCGAGGAGCTTGAGCATGTTGCGCTTGGTCTCGTCGACCTCCTCGCCCTCGTCGCTCGCGACGCGGTGGACCTGGCCCACGGGGAACGACAGGGCCTCGTCGCGCGCCACGGCGAACGGACAGCTCGACGGGCAATCGAGATCGGGGCTCACAACGTCCTCCCGCGGGTGTCGGGCAAGGTGTCGTCGACCTGGCTCGGGTCGGGGATGGTCGCGTCTCCCGGCAGCTCGGCCCGGTCGCTGCCGTAGTAGACCGCCCAGAAGATCCCGATCCCCATCAGAATCACGAGGACCTCGACCAGGTCCACCGATTGAGTCGGCGTGAGGCTCATGGCGTGCGCTCCGACTCTACGATCACCGAGGGGATCGTCATCGACCAGGTCGGCACGGGATACGATCCGCTCCATGGAATGCTCGGCTCGAGAGCGGGCCGGTATGGAGCGCTCGGGGCGGTACTTACCGCGACCGGCACGCCCCCCGTGTGGGAGGGGGGCGGCTCGAGACCCAACAGAGCGTTGCGGATCGAGAGCGGCTGCCCGGGGGTTGGAAGCGGAATGTCGGCGGCCTTGGTGAACTCGCCGAGCATCTGTTGCTTCATGCGGATTGCCCGACCGTACCACCGGCCGATCGTCCGCATCGTTCCGGCGCCCTTGGTGCCGAAGAGGAGGAGCGAGGCCACGCCGGCGATGATGACCCAGTCCATGTCGGAGGCCAGCGCCATCGCAGCTAGCTCACCCCGCTCCCGCCACGGGCACGACGGTCTGCCGCCGATCGCGGTTGCGCTCGTACCGAGCGGCGAAGTACGCGCCTCCGAAGTAGAGGGCCATCATCGGGAGGGCGATGAGGAGCATGGTGATGCCGGAGTTGTCCGGCGTGATGATCATCCCAAAGATCAGCGCCCCGAGCACGGCTCCGCGCCAGTGCTTGGTCCAGGCGGCGGCCTTCACGATCCCGAGGCGGGTGAGGGCGTAGACGAAGATCGGGAGCTCGAAGACCACTCCGAACGCGAGGGAGTACAGTAGCGCGAAGGTGACGAAGTCCTGGACGCCGACGACGGGAGCGAGGCCCATGGCCGCAACGTACTTGAACAGCAGAAGGAAGGTAAACGGGGTCAGGAGAAGGACGCCGATCGTCGTCCCCAGGATGAACAACGCCGTTGCGGGGATCCCGATCAAGCGGAGCAGGTCGCGTTCGTTCTTCCTCAGAGCCGGGACCAGGAAGGCTCCGACCTCGTGGATGATCCAGGGCATTCCGAGGATCAGCGTGACGAGGAGGGCGATCTCCATCTGGATGAAGACGGAGTCGCCGACACCGACGTTCAACAGCTCGACCCCCGGGGGAAGCATGTGGACCGACATCCACCGGAAGACCTGCGCGCTGGCGTTGTAGAACAGGTTGAACTGAGGGTACACCATCGGAACCGAGTGCCCCATCCACGTGATCGTCGTCCACTGCAGGTTGAACGTGATCATGAACGCGAAGATCGGGACCAGCACGAAGGCGATGCGGATCAACCGGCGTCGTACCTCGCCCAGGATGCCGAGGAGGCGCTGCAATTCCCGCATCAGTCAATGGGAACCTCCTCCGCGCGAGAGGGGGGGCCTCCTCTCCCTCGCGGGTCGCTCCCCGTGCGTAGCGCCGTTCGCATGCCGCGATCGATGCCGATCCGCCTAATGGGACGGTCCCGTTGTGGTCGGTGGGCTCGCGGAGGTTCCCGTCGCGAGCGCGGCTTGCTCGGCCTTCAATTCGCGGTCCACTTCGAGTCGTCCACGCTTGAACTCCCCCATCGACCGTCCGAGGCTTCGAGCGAGCTGTGGGATCTTCGTGGACCCATAGAACAGAATCCCCGCGACTACGGCAATGATCAACCAATCGTCGATAGAGTCGAACACTTAGGTTGCCCCCACGTGCTCGACCAAGGGAGGGAGGATATGGCGTTCGTACCGGAGGGTGCGATTGGTACCGACCGTCCGTACGACGCAGGGATAAAGGCCCCTACGCGGCCTCGACCAGGACGGTCTCGTGGCCGCTCGATACGGCCCGATCGATCGCCATCTCCGCGAGCAGCGACAGGCAACCCGCACCCCGCCCGAGCGCCAGGATCGCCTGGTGGATCCCGTTCTTCCGGGCGAGCCCCTTCGAGCGCTCGGCCGCTTCGACGCTCGCGTGCCAGAGATTGATCGAGTCCTGGTAGACCTCGCAGGCGCGGTCGAGCGACGGGCGCATGAGGGCGTCCACGACCTCTTTGAGCTGGTCCTTCAGGCGCGGGAGCAGCGCGGTGAGGGCCCCTTCCGTTCCGGCGAGCTTGGAGTGGTTCTGGTTGAGCACGGTGAGCGTCTCGTTGAACAGATCGGAGAGCTCCTCGAGGGCGTGTACCACCACCCGCCACTCCAGGAGTTGGCGGGGGTCGGGCGAGCCGATGCGGCGAGCGAGCGACCAATCACGGCTGGCGAGGAAGAGCTGGCGAACGAGCAATGCGAGGACCTTGCTCCCTTCCTCCGAGAGGGTCGTCAGCCGGCGGGTCCGCGCGTGCCGCGCGAGGATCTCCTGGGTCTCGTCGATGAACGCGACGAGGATCATTTTCATGCGCTGGACGAGCTGGGGAAGCTCGTACTTCGATGGGTCGATGAAGTTCTGCAGGACGATCCGGGTCGGTTCCTGGGCAACGATGCTGACCCCCAGAAGGCCGCGCGCCGTCTGCACCGTCTCCTCCACGCGCTCCGGCGCGAGCGGGACATCGGTCCGGATCTCGATCGCGTCGTGGCCCACGCGGTAAGCGCCCACGATCAACCGCTCGAGGACCCCCGGAGTGTCGAAGGAGTGGGCCTGCACGAGATACGGCGTTCCCGACGGCACCGCTCCGGGAACCGGGGCGGGCTTCAGGAAGAGCGTTCCATCGTCGTTCTGATCGAACACGATCAGATCCCCGGGATGGAGGTTCATCGCCTCCGCCCACGGTTTAGGTAGGGTGACCGCGATCGAAGAGTGTCCGGCCTTGAGTACGCGCCGCTCTCTGCTCGGTGTGGCCCATGCCATTTTGGACTCCTAACCTACTACGCCGTCCGTAGGTATGGATACCTCCTCGCATTTAGACCTTGCTGCGCGGGGACGCGGGCGCGACGCCTACCCCGGGGGTTTGGGTCCCCCGGGGGAGAGCGGCGGCGCCGCGGCGGGAGGCTCCGGATAGCCGAGACGCTCGGGAGGCATCTCGTGCTTGGACCCTTTACGTCCCCCAACCACGAATCCCAGGACGATGGTGATGATGACCAGCGTGACGATCGTTCCCGTGATCACGTAGACCGGCCAGCCGGCCCCGACGTTGGGGGTGGACACCGTGAGATTGGAAGGCAGCGCCATTCCGAAGGCGATGAACCCGTACATCGACTGCTGGAAGTGCCCGGGTTCCATGCAGACGAACTCGTACCAACCCTTCGCCGGGGCCTGGAACGTCGCGGAGTACGTTCCCGTCCCGGTCGCGTTGATCCATACGATGGCGCCCCATTGCGCCTCGTAGGCGTTGAGCTGCGAGGGGCTGTAGCTGGTCGGGATCACCTTGCCCTGGGCGGCAATGAGCGTGTAGGTGTGCGCGATCACGTCGGCGTTGACAAAGGACACCGAGACGGTAGTGTTGGGCTGCAGTTCGGTGGTACTCTCCTGGAACGCGTAGCCGGGGACCGCGGTGACCGTATAGGTCTGCGCGCTCGCCGGTGGATTCACCGGTCCCGGCGCCGCGGCCCGGGCGCCCGGGGCACTGAACACGATCGCCCCTCCGATAGCGAGTCCGACCATGACCGCCACGAGGGCGACAGCGGGGACCACGGTTCGCAAACGAAATTCCGATATGCGCATCCAACCCCCGCGATTCTCCGGGTGGCAGGCCCACGGATGGCCCGGTTAAAACCCCCTGCGTACGTACCTCGCGCGTCGGCGCTCGGTGCTCCGGGCCGTGCGGTTCGTACGCGAGGATTATGTAGGTGCGCTCCCGGTTGCGCGTCGTGGTCGGTTCTTGGTCCGCGGGTGGGCTCGCGCATTACGTGGGTTCCATATCCGTGAACCCGTGGTTCGGCGAGACGAACCTGCAGATGACCAACGACCTCCTCTGGGTGATGACCGGACTGGCCGTGGGGGGTGCCATCGTCACGTTCGCGTTCCTCGTCTATGCGATCGTCCGCTTCCGCGACCCGAAGATGAAGGGACACCGTCATGGCTAAGATCAACAAGCTCGAGATCGCTTGGACGCTCGGGGTCGTGGTCATCCTCGCCGGCGTCGCGTTCTACTCCACCTTCCTACTGTACAATCTCGATGCGCTCGCCCCGAACCCCGGAGAGTACGTCAACGTCATCGGCCATCAGTGGTACTGGGAGTTCTGCTACAGCAACGACACCTGCTTCAACTCGACCTACGACGCGAGCACGAACACCGCGTCCGGCGGCGCTTTATGGGCCACGCCGGGTTCTCTCGTGCAGATCAACGTCACCGGAGCCGATGTGATCCATTCGTTCAACATCCCCGGCATCGGCGTTCGCATCGACGCGATCCCCGGTCGGACGAACATCATCCAGTTCTCCGTTCCCAACGTTCCCGCGGGGAGCGAGTATCTCATTCAGTGCACCGAGTTCTGTGGCACGTTCCACGGGACGATGCGCTCGTTCCTCGTGATCACGTAGCGCAACGTCGTGCGTCCCTCCCCACCGGAGCGCGTGCGGCATTCCCGAGGCTCGTGCGGCCGTATGACGCAGCGATTCCCCCGAGGAGGATCCGATCCGGGGGCGGCGGCCCACTTCCGAAGTGTTAGTGGTGTGCGTCGGAGGTCTTGGGTGGGGGTGGCACCCGCCCGGTGAGGGACGCCACGATCACCACCGCGATCCCCACGCCCAACAGCGCGGCGACTCCGACCAGTATCCAGCCCTGTACGATGGCGGTGCTCAGGGGCGGGGGCGGCGGAGGGATGGGCACCCCGACGTAGAGGAAGCCGTACATGCCGTTCGCAAAGTGGCCCGTGATGGTGCAGATGTACTGGTAGACCCCCGGGCTGTAGACCGTGAAGTTCGCCCACGCGGCGTTCCCCGCCCCGGAGGGGATCGGGGCGTTCGTGAGCGGGGAATGCTGCTGGAAGAACTGGGTGAAGTTGCTGGGAAGCAAGGTCACGTTGGCGAGCGGGCTCATGGTGAAGGTGTGCCCGTCGTTCCCCAGATTCGTCACGAGGACATCGACCGTGACGGGATAGGAGGAGGGCGAAAGGTCCAGAATGTTGGGAACGAAGGCGAGCGAATCGGTCGTGTTCTCGAAGAGCTGTAGGCCCGGTCCCCCTTGCACCAGGATCTTGCCGGACATACCCGCCTGGAACTGGTACGGGATGAGCGAGTAGATCTCGTAGGCTCCGGGAGTGATCGACGCGTTGAGCGTGAGGTTGGCCCAGGCATGGTGGCCGGCCGAGACGTTGACGCTGGCCAGGGCGCCCTCGGTCGCGTAGAAATGATCGAGCTGGGATGGGGTCCAGTTCAGCGGGAGTACGTAGTTGGGGATGGGGGAGACCGTGAAGGTATGGGCCAGCGAGCCGTTATTGAACAGATCGACGCTCAGATTCGAGCTCACGTTCGCCGTGAACGATGCGGGCGAGTACGCCGGTGCGTCGGTCATAACCACCTGCACCACCTCCGTTCGGTTGCTCGCCGGGATCGCGTGACCCTCCCCGATCAGGGGACCGGTCCGAAGGCCGCTCTCCGCGAACGCCGACCCGGGAAGGCCGACGCCCGCGAGGAGAATGCCGGCGATGAACCAGGGCAGGGCGCGACGGAGGGGACTCGGGCGGCTCCTCATCGTCTCGAACTGCACAGGATCCTCGGCGGCGTTTGGACTTGGGATCGGTTGATATGGATATTGTACGAACGCTCGGCAGAGCACATCCAGGCCTTAGACCGCGGATCCGTTCGGGCGCGAGGAGGGGGGCTCTTCGGCATCGGCGAGATCGAACCGTCGGAGGAGTTGCGTCGTGACCTCGATGAGCGGGTGGTGCGCGGATCGGTCGATCTCGATGTCCGAGAGCGACGTCAAGTGGTGCTCGCGCGCCGTCCGCTCGAGCCCCGTTTCGAGCGGGGCGAACCGTGCCGGATCCTCCGCGACGAGGATGTAGGCCTGGATCTGAGCGAGCCCCATTTCCCGCGCCGCGAGCGCACGGTGGTGGCCGTCCACGAGGATCCACGCCTCGCCCTTGCGCACGACGAGCAGCGGCTCGGCGAACCCGCGCTCGAGCTCGTAGCGGCGGCCCTCGAGCTCGTCCTCGTAGACCTTCGCCTGCGTGGGGATCAGGTGGTTGAGCGGCACCAGGCCCCGCTGGTAGGAAAATGCGATCCCGTAGCGCTCGGCGAGCAGCCGTTTCAGGGTGTCGGCCTTCGCCGGAGAGCTCCGTTCGAAGTGCGAACGGACGATGTCGAGGTTAGCGAGGACACCGACGAGGACGCCGGCCTCGTCGATGATCGGAAGGTCGCGCAGCCCGAACCGGAACATGATGCGAGCGGCGTCGTCGAGGGCGGTATCGGGCCGTGCCGTGTACGTCCCCGGCCGGAGGATCTTAGCGAGGGGCGTCTCGCGCTCCCCCGCGTTGCGAAGGAGCTCTTTCGCGCTGACGAAGCCCACGAGCTTTCCATCGACGTCCGTCACGGGGAGGCCGTGGTGACGGGTCTTGAGCAGTTTTTCGATCGCCTCGGCGATCGTGCTCGTGTCGGAGAGCTGCTCCACCCGCAGGATCATGTAGTCCCGGACCAGGACCGGGCTCATGCGGAAGCGCTCGGCGCCTCGTCGCGGAGATAGGCGGTGAGGAGGTGGCAGACGAGGAGATGCACGTCCTCGATGTGCTGCATCGAGTTGGAAGGGACGACGAGCGGGATGTCGACCGCGCCCCGCAGCTTCCCGCCGCCCATGCCCGTGAGCCCCACGGTGCGCAGCCCCATCGTGCGGGCGGTCTCGACCGCCTTGAGCACGTTCGAAGAGTTCCCGCTTCCCGAGATCCCCACGGCGACGTCCCCGGCCTGCGCGAGGGCGCGCAGCTGCTCGCTGAACACGACCGCGTATTCCGAGTCGTTCGCCCAGGCGGTGACGGTCTCGACGTTGTCGACGAGCGCCACGCAGCGGAACCGCTTGCCGTCCCCTCGGATCGTGGCCTTGCCGATGTCGACGACGAAGTGCGATGCCGTCGATGCGCTGCCGCCGTTCCCGAAGAAGAAGATCGTACGTCCGTCCTGCCGAGCCTTCAACAGTACCGGGACGATCCGTTCCATCGCCTCGAGCAGGTAGCCCTCCTGCAGGGCCGCCTTGGTATCCGCGACGTACCGGGTGACGTATGCGGGGAGGCCGGGGGCTTCGCTCATCGGCTCACGAACAGTATCCGCGACCCCTCCGGAGCGATGCGCACCGGTAGCCGCATCATGGGGAAGAGGGCCTCCGATATTTGATGGGTCCGCTCCGGCGGGTGCACGAGCAGCAGGAAACCGCCGCCGCCGGCTCCGGCGATCTTGCCTCCGTAGGCGCCGGCGGCCTTCGCCGCCGCGTACCGCCGATCGATCTCCCCGTCGGAGACCGCCTCGGAGAGACCCCGCTTGAGCTGCCAACCTTCGTCCACGAGCGCTCCCAGCCGGGCCCAATCGCGGTGCATCAACGTATCCCGCGCCTCGCCGGCGAGCTCGCGCATTCGCTCGAGCGATCCGCGATGCTCGTGCGCGTGGTCGCTCAGGTCCGTCAGGATACCGTGCGCCTTTCGGGTGCGCCCGGTGTAGAAGAGAGAGAGGTGGTCGCTGAGCGACTCCCGATCCTGCGTGGTGAGGGGGATCGGGGCGCAGCGCACGGTGTCGTCCGCTTGGAACTCGATGTAGTCCACTCCACCGAACGCCGCGACGTACTGATCCTGCTTGCCGAGGATACCGTGGAGGACATCGATCTCGATCTCACAGGCCTGGGCCGCGAGGACGGCCGGATCCTTCAGGATCCCTTGGTAGGCATAGAGCGCATGGAGCAGGCCGACCGCAAGGCTGGAGGAGGATCCGAGGCCCGTGCCTTCGCCGGGGATGTCGGCGATCGTGTGGATCTCGAGCGCCTCCGTGACACCGGTGAGCCGCATCGCCTCTCGGATGATACCGTGCTGGAGCTGATCGAAGTGCGAGACGTTCTCGGTCTGGGAGTACGTCGCCCGGATCGATCGATCGAAGTTGGGATTGACCAGGACGTGGACGTACCGGCCGATCGCGGCGCTGGTGACCGCGCCCCCGCCGTGATGTCGATAGTACGACGGGAGATCGGTGCCTCCGCCGGCGAAGCTGATCCGCAGCGGGGTCCGCGTGATGATCACGAAGGCGGGAGCGAGGAATCTCCTCTTAGGGGTTGCGGCGCGGGGCTCCCGGGAGGGGACCCCGACCAGCGGGCACGTCGACCGTAAAATGCGCGAGCGGTCGAGGCCAAGTTCCCCACCGGTTCGAGCCCCGGGAAGATGTCCGCAAATGCTGGAGCACGGTGGTCCAGGACGATCGCGATCCCGCGGTCGTGCTCGGATCGTATCATCCGACCGATCGCCTGCTGCATCGCGCGACGTGCCGGAATCTCCATGGTGTATTCCCAACCCCGTCCCGTGCGCGCGTCCAGGAACCGGCGGAGCGCCTCGCGACGAGCGGTCGGCCGGGGATACGGGATCCCCACGATCACCACGGCCTCGAGCTCCTGACCGGGAAAGTCGAGCCCCTCGGCGATCCGGCCTCCGGAGACTCCCAGGATGACCCCTCGGCTCGTTCCCTGCTTGTGCGCGTCGATCGACCGCCACAGATCGGCGGTGGAGACCCGAGGGGACTCGATCACGCTCGTAGAGGGGATCGTCAGCTCGAGCCCCGCGTGGTAGACCTTCTCCATGAGATCGAAGCTCGGGAAGAACACGGCCGTGTTCACCGGTAGGCTTTGCAGCAAGGAGGAGACCCGGTCGGAGATCCGCGGGATCGCCCTCGGATCGGCTCGGATCTCTTCGAAGCGCGTGCTGAGCGTCGGATCGTACAGATACTTGATGTGGGAGGAGGGAAAATGTGACGGTACGCTCAGCTGCCGGCTCCGCTCGCCGAGGCCGAGGGCGTCCCGATACTCTTCGGTGGGCGCCAGCGTTCCCGAGAGGTGCACGGAGGTGTGGCACTCGAGGATCGGTTGAGCGGGAAGGCTCGCGTCGAGCGCGTAGGCCTCGAGCGCCGCTCGGGGCGACTTCGTGGCGACCTTGACGTACCCCGGCTCGTCGAGCTGGGGCCAGGAGAGCAGCGTGAGCGCCACGGTGTGAACCCAGGACCGCGGAAGCTTGCGCTCGCGGCGGCGTTCCTCGCGTAGGTTCTCCCCCCATGTAGCGAGCGATCCCAGCCAGGTGTCGAGGCGATGGCTCGTGCCGCCGAGCGCCGTCAGGAGGCCGTCTTCGAGGACGTTCGGGGGGAGGATCGCATCGTCCTCGTGCACGAGCGATTGCAGGAGCTCCTCCTCGGCCGCGCTGACGATGTCGAGCAGCCGGCTCGCGCTCGGCCCGTCCGGGAGCTGAAAATCCCCGCGCTCGGCGAGCTCGGCCCGCGCGTACCGGACGGAGGTGAGTGGGAGGGAGACGGTCGTAGTCTCCCGTAGGTACTCGGGGAGATTGTGCGCCTCGTCGATCACGAGATCCACCCGCTCGGGTCCGACCCCCATCCAAGCGTACAGCGAACGTCGGACGTGCGGGTGGAAGAAGAACGCGTACGGGGCCGTGACGATTCGCGAGGAAGGCACGAGCTTCTTCGAGAGCTCGTACGGGCACAGGTTCTCGGTCCGGCAGTACTCCTCGAACTCCCGGGGGGTCGGTTGCTTGGAGGCGAGCCGATCGGTCTCCACCTCCATGTCCGCCTGGAGGACCCGGGCGTAGTACACGCACCCATCCAGATCGACGAGATCGACAGGGCCCCCCTCGGGAAGCTCGGGCGGGGGAAGGAGCTGGCTCCCCTCCCGGAACCCACGCTCGGTCGCTCGCTTACGATCCCCGCAGAGCTTCCCGTGCTCCTCGGCGGTCGCGCCCTTCATCTCGGCCACGTTCTCGAGCAGCAGGCAGCGACGCCCCCGCCCTTGCAGCCCGATCGAGAGGAGCGGCCGTTCGAGCCGGTGGGAGATGGCTCGGGCCTCCTGGAGGACCTGCACTTCCTGGGCGTGGGTGCGCACGAGGTACAAGATCTTGTGATCGGCCCTCTCCGCATGTTCGAGCAGCGGCGCGAGGGTCGCGACGGTCTTGCCGGAGCCGGTCGGCGCGTGGATGAGGAGTGGGCCCCCGCTCTCGGAGATCCGAGCGATCTCGCGGAGGATCTCCTCTTGGCCGGCGCGAAGGCGGTACGGGAACAAGGCGCTCGGCATCCCATCGCTGGACATCGCCGGAACCGAGGGTACCCCCTCCGTTCGAGCCGGGTCGCAGGCTTTGAACCTAGCCCTTCAGTGGAACGAAGAGCGGGGCCGGCTCATCCGAAGCGGTAGCGCATCCCGTACGGTTCCCGGGGCGTCGTCCAGGTCACCGGCCCCGGATCGCAGGCGACGTCGCACGTTCCACACTCGATGCATTCCTCGTACCGGAAGACAAGCTCCCCTTCGATGCGTTCGCAGCACTGGGCGGGGCAGGCGTCGGTGCAGAAGGAGTGCGGGCACGGCGCGCAGATCTCCGGCGCGACGAGGGTGTGGGGGTGGCCCTCGGAAACGGAAGCGAAGCGTGACGGGCCGCCGCTTGATCTCGACCCGGGTCGGCCCGCCGGTCGGATCGTTCGAGATCGCTTCGGTTTCGCTCCGGGACCCGTTCGCCCCGGAGTGAGCGCCTTACTTCGGCATCTGGGCGAGGATCGCGAGATCCTCCCGGACCGCTCGCACGCTAGTCTGGAACGCCGCGCGCTCCGCCGGAGTGAGGTCGACCTCGACGACCCGCTCAACGCCCTGGCGGCCCAGCACCACCGGAACGCCGACGTACACTCCCTTCTCGCCGAACTCGCCGTTCAAGTGCGCGGTCACGGGCAACAGGCGATGCTGGTCACGCGCGATCGCGCGCACGAGCTCGGCCTGGGAGGCGGTCGGGGCGTAGTACGCGCTTCCCGTCTTCAGGAGGTTGACGATCTCGCCCCCGCCCTTCCTCGTCCGGTCGACGATCGCGTCTAGACGATCGGCCGGGAGGAGCTTCGTGAGCGGAACCCCGCTGACGTTCGTCAGGGAAAGCACGGGCACCATCGTATCCCCGTGCGTGCCGAGGACGAACCCCGTCACGTCCCGAGGGGATACGTGGAGCGCATCGGCGACAAAGGTGCGGAACCGAGCCGTGTCGAGCGTTCCGGATTCCCCGAACACTCGCGCCGGGGCGAACCCGCTGATCTCGCGGAAGTAGAACGTCATGACGTCCACGGGGTTCGTCACGACCACGACGATCGCCCCGGGGGCTTTCGCGCGCACGGCCTCGGCGTGACCCCGCAGGATCCCGGCGTTCTTCGTCAGGAGGTCCGAGCGGCTCATCCCGGGCTTGCGCGCGAGTCCGGCCGTCTCGATCACGATGTCGGCTCCGGCGATCGCGTCGAGCGAGGTGCTCCCCCGGACGCGCGTCGAGAACTCGAGGATCGGAGCCGACTCCTGGATGTCGAGCGCCTTTCCCTCGGGGAGTCCTTCGACGATATCGAACAGCGTCACTTCCTCCGCGAGGTCCGCTTCCGCCAGCCGCTGCGCGAGCGAGCCTCCGATGTTCCCCGCACCGAGCACCACGATCTTCGAAACTCCCGTCACGATTCCTTCCTCGGCCCCGCGGTATCCGCGTCGAGCTTAAACCTCCCCCCCTTTCCGCGGAGATTCGGCTCCGCCGAAAGCTTGATTCATGTCGGGGTTGCTGGCCCCAACGTGCCGGACATCGACTCCTTCCTGCTCAGCGTTCAGGAGCGGGACAAGTGGCGCGCTCGCATGGACCGCCTCGAGGAGGACCTGCGCGAGGCGCGGGACCAGCGCCGCCGCCTGGAGCGCCGCCTCTCCCGCGTCAAGCGCGACCTCGCGCGAACCCGCGACTACATCGAGCGGGGGACCGAGCACCGGACCGTATCGGAACATGCCACCCCGAGTTTCCCCTTCGGAAGGTAGGACCGCCGCGCTCTCCGCCGAGCGGGCGGAGCTCGAGGCCGCCATCCGGCGATGGCGCCGGGAGGAGGAGTACCTCACGCTCCAGGTCCGGCAGGCGCGCGAGCAGGTCCGCTACTACGAAGGCCTGCTGCACCTCCTCAAGAACGACTGGGGACGCGCCCCCGGAGTTCGCGACATGCTCCGCAAGCTCGGGTAGCCCCAGCCGTGCGGATCGTCGTCCTGGGCGCCGGAGCCGTCGGGAGCCTCATCGGCGCGATGCTCCACCGTGCCGGGGAGGACGTCGTCCTCGTGGGCTCTGCCGAGCACGTCGACGCGATCCGCACCGGCGGATTGCGGATCGAGGGTCGGCTCGAAGGGACGTTCGCCGTCGCGGCGGAGACCCGACTCGCGCCGGGTACCTCCGCGGATGTCGTCTGGTTCACCGTCAAGACCTTCGACCTTGCCCGGGCCACCGAACGGGCCGCTCGCGAGCTCCCGGCGTCGATCCCCTGGGTGCTCCCTCAGAACGGCCTCGGGGCCGAGGAGGTGGCGCGGACCGCCCTGCGATCCGCCGGGAGAACCTCCGACCCCGATCGCTGGCTCGTCCGCGCCGTGAACACGATCCCCGCTACCCTCCTCGCTCCCGGGTTCGTCCGGCAACCGGGCGACGGCGAGATTCGGCTCGCCCAGCCCAGCCACGCCGGCGCGAGCGCGCCGTCCGTTCGCCTCGTGGCCGCGAGCCTCGCGCGGGCCGGCGTGCCGGTCCGGTTCGTCCCAGACATCGATCGAGCCACCTGGCGGAAGGCCGTCGTCAACGCCGCCATCAATCCGGTCAGCGCCGAGTACGGCCTCCTGAACGGTCAGCTCCTCCAGGACCCATGGCGATCCGAAGCGACGGCCCTCCTACTCGAAGCGCGGAGCGCGGCGCAGCTCGCGGGCTACGACTTCTCGCGGGAGGAGCTCGAACTCGATCTGTGGGAGACGGTCCGGGCGACCGCCGGGAATCGCTCGAGCATGCTGCAGGACATCGATCGGGGCCGGCCCACCGAGATCGACTCGATCTCCGGCTACCTTCTCGAGACCGCTCGTCGGCACTCGGTGAGCCTCCCCGCTACCGAACGGATCGTGGAGCGCATCCGTCGACGCGCCGCCTCGGCTCCCCATGCGCGACAACAATCCTCTTAGCGGGGAGCCCCTCCCGGCGATCATGGTCGCGAAGCGCGGGATCCAGGCGGCGAGCCTGCGCGGCCGCCGGGTCCTCGTGCGCGTCGACTTCAACGTACCGCAGGAGACGAACGGCCAGGTCGCCGACGACCGACGGATCCAGGAGGCCCTACCGACGCTCAACCACCTGCGCGCCGCCGGAGCTCGCACGATCCTCATGAGCCACCTCGGCCGCCCGGACGGTCGGCACGATCCCCGCTTCACGCTCAAGCCGGTGGTCCACCGATTGAGCGCGATCCTCGGACAGCCGGTGCCGCTCGCCTCCGATATCATCGGGATCCAAGCGATCGAGGGGAGCGCCCGGCTCGCGAACGGGGAGTTCCTGATGCTGGAGAACCTCCGGTTCCATCCCGGCGAGGAGGCGAACGATCCGGTCTTCGCGGCGGCCCTGGCCCGCCTCGGCGAGCTGTTCGTCGAGGATGCCTTCGGAACGCTCCACCGCGCCCACGCCTCCACGGTCGGAGTTCCCCGCCACCTCCCGTCGTATGCCGGGTTCTTGGTCCAACGGGAGGTCCGAGAGCTCTCCCGGCTTCTCGAGCGCCCCGAGCGGCCGTACGTGGCGCTCGTCGGTGGAGCGAAGGTCGCCGACAAGCTCCCGCTCCTCGCGAGCTTCCTCGGGCAGGCGGACCGTATCGCGATCGGCGGAGCTCTCGCGTTCCCGTTCCTCGCGCACCGGGGTCACACGCTCGGGGCTACGGAGTTCGAGGGCGGGCTCGAGGACGTGCTCGTGGAGTTCGACCGCGCGGCGGTGGGTGCCAAGACCGAGATCGTCCTCCCCACCGACGCGGTCATCGATCGGCCGGGCAGGAACACGACGGACGTGGTCGCGATCGGAGCGATCCCGCCGGACGCGAGCATCCGGGACATCGGTCCGGCGACGGTCGCACGGTTCCTCGAGGCGCTCCAGGGCTCCCGAACGGTGTTCTGGAACGGGCCGTTCGGGAAGGCCGAGGATCCCCGCTTTGCGGCTGGGACCCGCGACGTTCTCGCCCATCTCGCGTCGATCCCCGGCTACCACGTGGGCGCCGGCGGCGATTCGGCGAGGATCGCGCAGGATCTGGGGGTTACCTCTTCCTTCCAGTTCCTCTCAACCGGTGGAGGGGCCGCGCTCGAGTTCGTCCAAGGGACCGAGCTCCCCGGGCTCGCGGTCCTCCCCGACGCGTAGGTCCGCCCCCGAGGGGCGGCGGCGGCGCGTCCGGATCGATCTCCTGGGCGAGATACTCGAGGAAGCCGGGGTGGGCACGGGGGACATCGAGCTCCACGATCTCGGGGACCTCGTACGGGTGCCCATCTTTCAGCAGCCGGAACAGGGCGCCGACCCGTTTCGGAGCGGTCTTGAACAGGACCATCGTCTCCGAGCTCGTCTCGATTCGGCCCTTCCAGCGGAACCGGGAGTCGACCGCGAAGATGCTGGCGCAGGCGGCGAGGCGACGCTCGAGGGCTGCCTCGATCTGCGCGACCGCGGCGGCGCGATCTGGGTAGGTGGTCAGCACGAGGCGCATCGGGCCCCGCGCGTCCGGTGGATCGATCGGGTAGGGGCTCATCCTTCGGGTCCTCCCAGGATGCACTCTCGGCCGGAAAAGTTCAGGGTCGTCGTCGAAAGGGTCGCGAGATCGACGAGCGCCGCCCGGGCGGGCACGGGGCTGATGTTCCGCATCTTCTGGTACTCCGTCTCCCCTTGCCAGGTCGAGACGTTCAAGAGCAACACCCCTCGATAGTGGTCGACCCCGTACGTGTGCGAGTGTCCCGTCACGAACACGTCCGGGAGCGGCTCGACGACCAGGCCATCGCGGGAGAGCGGGGCGAGCGGCGTCCGTCCCCCGTAGATCGGGGCCAGGTGCCGCATCTGGAGCATTCGCTTCATCACGTCGGTGGGGCGCCCGTAGGAAGCCCCAGGGATCGCGGGGATCAGTTCGTCGAACCCGCGCCCGTGGTAGGCGGAGAGCACCACGCCGTGGAGGGCGAAGGTTGACGGGTTGCCGAGGGAGCGTACGTTGGTCGGGAGCTGCGCGGCCATCGCCGCCGAGAGCGCGGGCTGCGGCTCGGCCGGTGCGACGGCGTCGTGGTTGCCCGGCACGACGATGATCGAGAGTCGCTCCGGTAGCTCGCGCAGACGACGCCCGAGCTCCGCGTACTGCTCGATCACGTCGCTGATCGCTAGGTCCCGCTCCTGGTTCGGGTAGATCCCGATCCCGTCCACGAGGTCCCCGGCGATGACGACGTGCTCGAGGGAGTCGGCCATCTCGGCGTACGGGCCCCGTCCGTGGAGGAAGTCCACGAGACGGGCCCACGGTTCGGAGAGGAACGAGCGGCTTCCAATGTGAAGGTCCGATAGGAAGAGCGTCCGGGAGGGCCGATCCGATCGGTGGGCAGCGCGCGCGGGAGGCACCTCCGGCCGTTCGACCGAGGTGACCCGGTGCATCTTCCCCGCCTCGCGGGCAAGCTTCAGAGTGAAGCCCACGACCTCGTCGGGAAGGAACGTTCCTCGGCCGGCGAAGGCGTCGTTCGGAACCAACAGATCGACGCATCCGGACGGATCCTCGACCGTGAGCAGTACGATCCGTTTCGCGCTGACCTCGCGAACGTCGCGTATCATCGCGATGATCGACGCCTCGGCCTCGGTCGACCGCAGTTCGCGGATCGGACGGAGGTTCGATAGGCCCGGTCGGCCGCGGAGGAGCCGGGAGAGCATCTGGTAAC
>JABEUK010000175.1 GCA_013044425.1 Thermoplasmata archaeon
GTAAACCCTGGGGGCTCGGGGTGCCTGCTCCCGCACGAGGACGATGCCTCCAGGCGGAGACGCACACCCTTCCCCCCGGTCGGACCGAAGGGAGCCCGAGGAATCAACTCTCACCTCGGACCCCCTATACCAGGCAGAGGAGCGGGAGGCGAAGCCGACCGTGTGGGGTCACATTCCACTTGACGTTCAACCGACCGAAGGAACCATACGTGACCACCCGTCCCCCCTCTCAAACCGAGGGCGGACGGATGGTGAACCCGAAGACCGACTGCGAAGTGGAGCCGACGCTCCACGCCAGCGAACAGATGCGCGACCGGAAGCTCTCGACGGCCCGGCTGGAGCAGCTTGTCCGAAAGGGACGCTGGGCCTCGGAGAGCGCGAACCTCTTCGTCGTGACCCACAAAAGGTGGATGGCAAAGGTCATGGTAGGCGTCTGCAATATCCGGGTCGTCACCGCATGGCGACGGAGAGGACCATGAAGCAGAACGGGAAACGATGCGCTCTATGCGGCGGGGCCTTGCGGCGTGCGACCCTTCCGTACGCCTCTCGGGGCGTGTCCTTCGGGGAGTTCGAGTTCGATGTCTGCTCTGACTGCGGCGACACGCTGGTGCCCAAGAGCACCTCGCTCGCGATCGAAAAGATAGCCAAGGAGCGAGGTCTGTGGGGAGCCGGCCCGGGTACGATTGAACCTCCCGTGCCCCACCACCGGGGCGCGAAGGTCAACGCCTAACGGGCGCCCGACCACCTGCACTTTCAGCCGCGCCCGTCCATTCGGGCGCGCCGTGAGCGATTCACGCGCAACGCGCTCTCCTTCCCCTCGGCTCGTGCGCTTCTCGCGGTCGCGAGTGGCTCGCGCGGCGCCACATCAAAGCCGCGGCGAGCGAAGCTCGCCGTCCCCTCGCTGCGCTCGGCGAAAGCTTTGACGTCGGCTGGTGAATCCGTAGCCCGTCGAGTGGGACATCCCTCCACAGGGCGCGAAGCCCTCGCCGGTGCGAGCCCTTCTAACGCCCACCGAGATCTTCTCGAAGCGAGTTCCGAGGATCCGACTTTTCCGGCCGACCCATCGGTAGCGACTCTCCACTTCTAGGATGGTACCAGGGACCGCGGAGTTCGTGACAGAGCTCCGGGCCTCGACCCCCGTGGTTGGCCACGAACTCGACTGTCCCAAGGTCCTCCTCGCATATCCTCGGTCAGCCCTGCCAGACCCCCGATTCCTGTGCAGCGTCGCAGGACGCGGCGACGGCGCGATTCTTCCTTAAGCCCCGCGCTCCCGCATCGCCGAAGACTTCCACGCGAGTTCCCTTACGATCTGGCGTCGGAGCGCTTCGATACGTTTCGAATAGGCTGGACGGTCGAATTTCGGGGAGGCCTTCCCTTCTAGGGCATCGGTCATGAATGCGTCAATCTCTGACTGGATGAGGGCCATCTGGTTCAAGATCTCTTCCGGTGCACCGAGAATCTGGAGCTCCACCAACGCGTGAGCAAGCTCTATGGCGAGCTGGCTGACGTGGCGGAGGAAGGCTGACACGCACTCCAGCCATAGGTTCGCCTCGCCTTCCGATTCCGGAGGAACAAGCCCTCGAAGGGCATTGGGGTGGTAAGAACCAGTTATGTGCCTTCTGCTCCGCCGAGCCCGGTGCCTGAAGGGGAGTGTCCCCGTGCCTTCGTAGCTCACATGGTTCGGAGTGGTGTCGTGCTCCGCCGCAACCAGTTATCCGCGTTCTATGACGCCGAAGGAGAATTCGCGGTCGGGAGCTCCAGTGCCGTGCGCCTCACACAAATCCGCGCGGTCGTCGTGTGACGCCGCCTGATTCTTACCGAGGTCGACGGTCCTGGAGCCTGAGAACGGAACGCTTCCTTGCGTTTCAGCATTGCGTAGATGATCTTCAGGAGGGTGTGGGTCCCGGCGATCGTGCCCTGCTGTTTTCCTCGGCGGCGGCCGACCCGGTTGGCGACCCGGGCCACCGCGCCGCGTGGGACCCGACGGCGGTGCCACGAAGCCTCGACCAGGAGCCAACGAACGAGGCCGTTGCTGTCCCGCTTGAGCGAGCCGTAGTGAATCGAGTCGGCTGACTGGCGAGTGGTAGGGCAGAGCCCCACGTACGAGCTCAGCTTCTCGACCGAGGAGAACCGCTCAATCGGAGTGAGGAACGCCACCACCGCCGTGGCGGTGAGAGGGCCCACACCTGGGATTGTCCGTAGGAGCTGCGCTTCGGGAGAATTCTCACAGGCCTCCTCGATTCCTCGGTCCAACTCCCGGCAGAGATCCTCCAAGTAGCGTAGCGCATCGAGACCGCGATCGACTTCGGAGAGATGGAGGTCCCGAAGGACCTCACGCTTGCGTCGGTGCTGGAGTAGCCCGTCTTCGTACTCGATGCCCCGACGGAGAAGGGCCGGGTAGATTCGTTGCAGGACCGCTCCTGTCTTCCGTCGATAAAACACCCGCTCCCGGATCTGAGCGCGAAGGTCGCGGATGGCTGAGGGAGGGGCGTAGGAGGTCGGCAGGGCCCCGAGCCGGAGGAGTGTGGCCAGCGCCTCGGAATCCACCCGGTCGGTCTTGAGACTCGCCTCTGCAATCAGGCGAGTCTTGAGGGGATTCGACAGTACCACCGCGGCTCCGGTGGATTCTGCCGCGTCAAAGAAGTGCTCCCAGACCGGACAGGCCTCGAGGGCGACGTGCTTGGTCCCTGGGAGGGTACGGAGGTATTCGGCCAGCTCCGCATCCGAGGGGCCAAGCGTGACCTGGCTCACCGGATGACCGAGCGGATCGACGGCGGTAGCTACGACGGTCTTACGGTGTACGTCCAATCCGACGAATGTCTCGCCCTGCGTGCTGCTCAAACTCTCCATGGGGCGCCCCGAGGGGAGGGAGAAGGGGCGCCCCCGATGGGACTTCCGCCTCTGCATGAGCAGAAGGCAACATTACCACAAGTGCACGCCCTGGTGACCCGACACCTCCTGGACGAGGAGATGAACCAAGTCTCCGACTGGTTCGGGGTGGGCGGGATCCAGAAGCTCGTCCGCCTTCCCCTCCCACCGGAGGAGCGAGCTCACCTGGCCCGCCACCTCGAGCAGCTGGAACTCCTGGCCAACCAGGAGGAGTCCATGCAGGCGGAGCTCGCCAAGGTGGCGATGGGGCGCAAGGACATGCAGTTGCTGATGACCGTCCCCGGGGTAGGCTACTACACCGCCGTGGGGCTGGTGGCGGAGATCGGGGACATCCATCGGTTCCCGGACAAGGGGCATCTCGCCTCCTACGCGGGGCTGGTCTCCAAGGCAGACAACAGCGGCGAAACCGTCAGCGACCACCGGCCGGTGAAGAAGGGAAACATGGTCCTCAAGTCGTTCCTCTGCACGGCGGTGAAGGGGATGCTGAAGTCGGGCCAGACGACCGCCGTCACGGCCTTCTACCACGAGAAGGCGAAGTCTCGGCCAGCCCAGAAGGCTCTGGTCGCGGCCGCTCGGAAACTCGCCGGGGAGGTCTGGAAGATCCTGACCTTCGAAGTGCCGTACTCCGAACAGGACGCCGGGTTCACCGAGAGGAAGGAGAAGAGAATGCGGAAGACCGCCGAGGAGATCGTCCCGGAGATCACCCTGGAACAGCTGGAGGCCTTGGCAGGACGAGTCGGCGGGAAGGCGGAAGTCCTACAGCAGCTTCAGGCGGAAGCCGGTGATGCGAACGAGGAGGGGAACAATGCCGGCTAAGAAATCACGGGGCTCGGGGCGCTTTCACAGGAGACCTGCTCGAAATGCGGACACCTCGCGGACCCACCGCTCACTCTCAAGGACCGCACGTACTCGTGTCCGTGCGGTCTTCGCCTCGACCGAGACCTGA
>JABEUK010000176.1 GCA_013044425.1 Thermoplasmata archaeon
AGTCTTTCCGGCGCGCCTGCCGTCAGAGAACGGCCCATGCACGCACGTAAGTTTGGGTCGGATCTGGCTGCCCCCCGGGGAGTTTATAAACACTCTAGCGTGTCTAAATCCAATGGCGACGGCGACGACGCAACGACCGTGGCTCCGGGAGGAAGAGGTTCGGGATCTCTCCGAAGCGCTCGCTGACCCGGAGGCCGTGGCTCAGCACCGAGCCGAGGCCTATCGGCTTTTCCTCGAGCTCCCCATGGAACCTAACCCCCTGTACCGCCACTATGGGTACTTCTCGGGGGTCGACCTGAGCGGCCTCGATCCCGTTGCCAGGGGACCGCCGGTAGCGCTCCCGCCGGCACTGCCCGGTGCCGTTCGCATCGTCCATGATGTGTCGGGGACCCGGATCGAGATCCCTCCCAGGGTGCGCGAACTCGGAGTGAGCGCGACGGCCTTGATTGATTCCTGGACGACCGGCGCGACCGCGTTCCCCACCCTCATGCGCGGCTCGGAGACCCCCACCGATCGTCTCTCGGCGCTCAGCATCGCACTCCTGAACCGGGGGTACCGGCTCGAGGTCCCGGACCGATGCCCAACCCCCATCCGGGTCCAGGACATCACCGTCCTCTCGCAGGCGCACGAGGCCCAGTCGATCCGCCGATCGATCCGTATCGGCGAACGCGCGCAGGTCCTCATCACCGAGGAGCTCTACGGCCACGGGCCGGTCCCCACCGAGCAGCGCTTCTACGGCTCATCGGTCGACTACGATCTCGCTGCCGAGGCGAAGGTCGTCCACCTCTCGGTGCATGCTCCCGATGGTCGCACCGTCTCGTTCTACCGTCGCTCGGCGACGACCGAGCGTCGTAGCCGCCTCGCGTGGATCTGGGCCGGCCTCGGAGGGTTCTCGACCCGCGGGCGCAACCAGACGACGCTGATCGGGAATGGATCGAGCGTCGACGACCTCCAGACCTTCTACGGACGGGACCACCAGTCCTACGACAGCGATGTGCACATCACGCACCGAGGCGAGGATACGCACGGCCAATCGATCACCCGGGGGGTCTTCCGAGATGAGTCGCGCGGGATGAGCCGCGGCCTCGTCCGCATCGAGCAGCCGGCGCGCAAGACGGTGAGCTACATCTCCGAGCATGCAATGCTCCTCTCGCGAGGGGCGCGCTCGGACACGATCCCGATCCTCGAGATCCTTTGCCCCGACGTCAAGGCGACGCACTCCACGAGCGTCGCGCCGGTGGACCCGGAGAAGATCTTCTACCTAGAGTCCCGAGGGATCAGCCCGTCGGAGTCCGTGCGGGCGATCGGGGAGGGGTTCCTATCCTACGTGCTCGACCGCGCCCCGATCGCCGGCCTTCGGGAGACTCTGTATCCTCTTCTCGCCGCCCGCTGGGAGGGGAAGGAGATCGACTGGGGGGACCCGGCGCACCCGCGGCTCCCCGACCTCGAGGTGGCGGGCACCGCGGCGGCGCCCGATTGGCGCTTCGATGCCAAGCTCCGGTAGCGTAGGTGCGCACCGTCGGCCGCGCGGATCGCGCGAGAGCCTGCTCGGATCTTCGGCGGGCGCGTATCGAACCTAACCGACCGCGCCGATCATCTCGAGCTGGATGAGACGATTGAGCTCGAGCGCGTAATCGACGGGCAGCTCCTTGGAGAACTCGGCGAGGAACCCCATCAGGATGAGGTGGATCGCGTCCGACTCGGTGAGCCCGCGGCTCATGAGATAGAAGATCTGCTCCTCGCCGATCTTTCCGACCACGGCCTCGTGCGTGATCGTCGCGTCCTCTTCGTGGATCTCGTTGTACGGGTAGGTGTCCGACCGGCTCATCTCGTCGGGGAGCAGGGCGTCGCAGCGGACGGCGGCCTTGACCCCGGTCGCCCCCTTCGCGACGTGGAGGAGGCCCCGGTAGCTCGTCTGGCCGCCCCGGATCGCGATTGACTTCGAAATGATCTTGCTTGAGGTGTCGGGCGCCGAGTGCACGGCCTTCGCCCCGCTATCGATGATCTGGCCGGCGCTCGCGAACGCCACCGAGAGGATATCGGCGCGCGCGCCGCGACCCTTGAGGTAGACGGAAGGGTACTTCATCGTGATCTTCGAGCCCATGTTGCCATCGACCCACTCGACGAGCGAGTTCTCGTACGCCACGGCCCGCTTCGTCACCAGGTTGTACACGTTCTTCGACCAGTTCTGCACGGTCGTGTAGCGCACCTTGGCGTACGGCTCGGCGACGACCTCGACCACGGCCGCGTGCAGCGAGTCGGTGGAGTAGATCGGGGCGGTGCAGCCCTCGATGTAGTGGATCTTGGCGCCTTTATCGGCGATGATCAGCGTGCGTTCGAACTGCCCGACGTTCTTCGCGTTGATGCGGAAGTAGGCCTGCAGCGGGATGCCGCAATCGACCCCCGGGGGGATGTAGACGAAGCTGCCGCCGGACCAGACGGCGCTGTTGAGCGCCGAGAACTTGTTGTCGTTGTACGGAACGATCTTGCCGAAGTACTTCCGGACGATCTCCGGATGCTCCCGCACCGCGGTGTCCGTGTCGCAGAAAATGATCCCCTTCTTCTCGAGGTCCTCGCGGAGCTTGTGGTAGACGGTACCGCTGTCGTACTGGGCCCCGACGCCCCCGAAGAAGTCGCGCTCGGCCTTGGGGATCCCGAGCTTGTCGAACGTGTTCTTGATGTCCGCGGGCAGGTCCTCCCACTTGCGCTTGGGCTCGTCCTCGCCCATGGGAGCGGCGTAGAACGTGTAGGAGTCGAAATCGAGCTCGTCGAGCTTGGGCCCCCAGTCGGGCATCGGACGCTTGACGAAGTGTTCGTAGGCGCGCAGGCGGTACTCGCGAAGCCAGTCCGGTTCCTTCTTCCAATCCGAGATTTGGTGGATCGTTTCGACCGAGAGACCCTTCCCGGAACGGAGCTTGTACGTCTCCGGGTCCTTGAAATCGTAGCGGGTGTAGTCGAGCGGAATGAACTCCTGAGCTCCTTGCGCCATGGTGGTCCTATTGATTCAATCACCAGATGGTATTTAAATGAAATGTCGCCCGAGCCGCTTGTCAAGCTCTCTATCGGGGAGGGCCGTTTGTTGAGGATCGTGTAGCGCCGGTGGCTACAGCCTCGCATGCCAGTTAGGCGAATACCTTGACGACCTTGTCCAGTGCGTCGTAGAGCCGGTCGATCTCTTCGATGGTGTTGTATAGGTAGGGGCTCGCCCGAGCCATGGCTCCGACGCCGTACCGGTCCATGAGCGGCTGGGAGCACTGGCGGCCCGCTCGGATCGCGATCCCTTCCGCGTCGAGGATCGAAGCGATGTCGTGGGGGTGGATCCCTTCGAGCGCGAAGGAGAACACCGCTTCGCGTTCCCGTACGTCCCGGGAGCCAAAGATCCGGATCTTCTTCCCGAGGCGTTCCTCCGCGTTCTGGAACAAGCGGGCCTGCATGGATCGTTCGTGGCGGGCGAGATCCTCCCATCCGATCCCTTCGAGAAAGTCGAGCGCAACGGAGAGCCCGATGGCGCCGGCGATGTTCGGAGTGCCGGCCTCGAACTTCGCCGGAGGCTCGCGATACGAGATTCGACCGGCATGCACCTCCTCGATCATGGAGCCTCCTCCCATCCAGGGGGGCATCTCCTCCAACAGCTCCCTCCGGGCCCACAACACGCCGATGCCGGTCGGCCCGAGGGTCTTGTGCCCCGAGAACGCGACGGCATCGGCTCCGAGCGCGACGACGTCAATGGGAATGTGCGGGGCCGACTGCGCCACGTCCACGACCACGACCGCCCCGGCGGCGTGGGCGCGGTCGGCGATCTCGCGGACCGGATTGACGGTGCCGAGGACGTTGGAAACGTGGGGAAGGGTAACGACCTTCGTCCTCCCATCGAACCAACGGTCGTACTCGTCGAGTCGCAAATGCCCGGTATCATCCACGCCGACGTACTCGAGGGTCGTACCGCGCTCTTCCTGCAGCATGTACCAGGGAACCACGTTGGCATGATGGTCGCTCACGGTAGCGACGACCCGGTCGCCTCGCTTCAATCGGCTCCGGCCGAGACCGTGGGCGAGCAGGTTGAGCGCCTCGGTCGCTCCCCGCACGAACACGATCTCGGATCGATCCGGTGCGCGCAGGAACCGGCCGACACGCGCCCGGGCGTTCTCGTAGGCGTCGGTGGCCTCTTCGCTGAGCAGGTAGATCCCGCGGTGGACGTTGGAATTCGCCTCGCGGTAGAAACGGGACTCGGCGTCGATGACGGCCCGCGGCTTCTGCGAGGTCGCAGCGGAGTCGAGGTAGACGAGCGGCTTGCCCCGCACCGCGCGGGAGAGGATGGGGAACTGTTCGCGGATCGCCTGGATGTCCATGGTCGCCCGTGGGGTTGGTGCGAGACCGGTCGGGCCACCTTCTAGTTTTGGGTCGTGGCACCGACCTTGACCCAGTCGTACCCTTTCGCTTCGAGTTCGTCGACCAGTTCCCGTCCGCCCGACATGGCGATGACGCCATCGACCATGACGTAGACGCGGTCGGGGTTGACGTACTTGAGGATCCGCTGGTAGTGCGTGATGAGCAGGATGCCTTCGTGGGGGCCGTGCAGCTTGGCGACGGTCTCTCCGACCGCACGTACGGCGTCGATGTCGAGTCCGGAGTCGGGCTCGTCCAGGATCGAGAACAAGGGGTGGAGCATCGCCATTTGGAGGACCTCGTTGCGCTTCTTCTCTCCGCCGGAGAATCCTTCGTTGAGGGACCGCTTCAGCATCGATTCCTCCATCTCGAGGTATCCGAGGCTGGTCTTCAGGTCCTTGTCGAATGCCACAGTGTCGGCCGTCTCGGCGGTGTGGCGCTGCATGTAGGCGGTCCATAGGAACTTCGACACCGAGAGCCCCGAGACCTCCTGCGGGTACTGGAACCCCAAGAAGAGACCGGCGCGGGAGCGTTGGTCGACCGGCAGCTTGAGAAGGTCCACGCCATCGAGGAGCGCCTCGCCGGCGATGACCTTGTACTTAGGGTGACCCATCAGTGCGTAGGCGAGCGTGCTCTTGCCGGAGCCGTTCGGGCCCATCAGCGCGACGAGTTCGCCGGTGCGCAGGGAAAGGTCGACGCCCTTGAGGATCTCCTTGCCCGCGACCTCGACCCGGAGGCCCTGGATGTTCAGCGTATGAAGGGGCTTCTCCGCCATCGTCTGCCCTCGAGGCCCACGAGCCGGGAGCTTTATTTAAGCATAGCGTGGTGCCTAAATCCATTTAAGCTCGGCCGCCGTCTGCTACACTCGTAGGATGGGATGAGCGCAGCGGATTTGGCCCCTCACGAAGGGACTCGGGGGCGAATTCTCGATCAGCTCGCTCGGGCCCCATGCACCGCCCGCAACATCGCGAACACCCTCGGCATCCAGGAGAGCGCGGCGCGAGGGCATCTCGAACGCCTGCGGGAGCGCGGATACGTGACCCCGACGTTCCGTCGTGAGGGGGTCGGCCGGCCGCGCAAGCGCTACGCGCTCACTTCCGAAGGTCAGGAGCTATTCCCCAAGAGGTACGATCTTCTCCTCGATGCGCTGATGGACGAGATCCTCGCTCGGCAGGGGGAGGAGTTCGCGAACGAGCTTTTCGCGAGCGCCGCGTCGCGCGTCGCCCATGGGATCGCCCGGGGAATCCCGAAGAACGGTTCGCTCGAGGAGCGCACCCGCCATCTCGTCGATTCCCTCAATGCCTTCGGTTTCAATTGCACGATGGAGAAGATGGCGGACGGGGGGTTCCGAATCGTCCGCTCGAATTGCGTCTTCCGACGCAACGCACTGTCTCACGCCCGTCTGATGTGCAACGTGTTCGACCAGCGCCTGACGGAGACCCTGATCGGTCAGGTGGATGTCGACCTGCAGGATACGATCGGCCGCGGAGGGATGCGATGTTCGCATCTGATCCATCTGCGGTAGGGGCGAACCGCACGATCGAGCGGACCCAGGGCTCGGAGCCGACGGCCCTCCGAGATCCTCTGCTCCGAGCGATCGGCAACACGCCCCTCCTTCCGCTCGATCGGATCGTCGCACGGCACGGTGGGGGGTTCCGCCTTTTCGGAAAGGCGGAATTTCTCAATCCGACCGGGTCGGTGAAGGACCGCGCGGCCCTGTTCATCGTCAGCGAAGCCCTCGAAGGGGGCGAGCTCGGGAACGGCAGAACGCTGGTGGACGCCTCCAGCGGCAACACCGCGGTCGCCTACGCGATGCTCGGGGCGCGGCTCGGCTTTCCTGTACGGCTCTGCGTCCCTCGCAACGCGCACCCCGAGCGCCTGCGCCGGATGCGGGCGCTGGGCGCGGAGATCGTCCTGACGGACCCGATGGAGGGGAGCGACGGTGCCCAGCGAGAGGCGGTGCGCATCTCTCGGGCCCAGCCGGAGCAGTACTATTATCCGGATCAGTACAACAACCCCGCCAATCCCGGGGCCCACTACGTGGGCACGGGCCCGGAGATCTGGCATCAGACGAACGGAAAGCTCACGCATTTCGTCGCGGGCGTGGGCACGGGAGGCACCATCTCGGGCGTCGCGCGGTACCTGAAGGAGCAGCGGACGACGATCCGGGTCGTGGGCGTCGAGCCGACCGGCCCCATGCACGGGATTGAGGGGCTCAAGCACCGCCCGTAC
>JABEUK010000177.1 GCA_013044425.1 Thermoplasmata archaeon
AACGGTCGGGGACCCCGAGTGCCCGCCGGCACCTTCAACGGACCCGGCGACGCGAGGCCCACTTCCGCCGCCAGACCAACCCTTGCATCTCCAAGAGTATCGTCGCGCGAGCCGAAGACACGAAGCGCGCGGTCGCCCTCGAAGAGCTCGGGGGGATCCGCGAGCGGACCACGGTTCGGCGCTCCCAGCGGCGACGACACCTCTCGTGGAGCTTCCGCCAACTGCGGACTTTTGTCGAGTACAAGGCCGCAGCCAAGGGAGTTCCCGTGATCCTCGTGGACCCGAGGAACACGTCCCGCACCTGTCCCTCGTGCGGGACGGTAGACAAGAAGAACCGACCGGCGAGGGACGAGTTCCGATGCGTGTCGTGCGGCCTCGCTGGGCCGGCCGACCGGATCGCCGCGGTGAACATCGCGGGGAGGGCCGGAGTCGACCGGCCTATCGTAGCGGGGAGTGAGGAGACGTGGGGACATGTTTCCGACCTCAGTTACAAGCCACCGATTTCAATCGGTGGTCGTTGACGCCCCCTCCAGACTTCGGCGCAGGTTCTCGAAGAACCCCATCGCCTTACGCTCGACGGTTCCGCGGAACAAACGCTCGCCTAGGGAGGCAACCGGACCCGCGAGTGTCGTCTCCGCTCGCCACCGAAGGGAGGTGAAATCATCGACCCTGGAGAGATCGATCAGAACCTCCGCATCGAGCGTGCTTCCGAGGCCCCGACCGTGCAGAAGGACGACCAGCGAGCTCGGGGCTTCCCGGATCACGTACGTTCCCGTCAAGCGGAACGTTCCCTGCATGATCCCGATCCCGCTCGTCACTTCGCCCTCAAAATGCTGCGCGTCGACCGGTGTGAATCGGTGCCTGTCCTCAAGGCACGACAGGAGCGCCCGGGGATCCAGCAGGAACCGCCAGACGCGGTCGACGGAGGACCTGATCCGGAACTCGCCCTCCAAGTGCATCGCGTCCTTGTCTCCGGTTACCTACGCGAGGTGCTCTCCAAGGGAACGCACGGGATCGGCCGCCAGCGATGTGCCGCCGGGAGACCAGCGGACGGATACTCGGGCGGCTCCCGTCGGGAGAAACCGTGCTCGTGCCGCGCCATCTCCAGAATCCATCGACCCGGGAGTTAGAGTTCCGTTTTCAGCGGTGAAGAAGCTGCAACAGGGCAGTGGAGAACGCTTCCTTGGCGTCTCGGTGCTGGGGAGACGGCGGTTCGAAACGGACATGGGGAGCCGGCGTCTCGAAGAAGCGGCCCGACGCGTAGGCGGCTTCTCCGCCGCCGACCTCGACATAGCAGAATCCCTCACCCTCGAATTCCCCTTCACCTCGCTCCCCCCGGATCTCGGCCGCGATGTTCGTGGCAACGGTGACGCCCTCTTGGAGCGCAAAGACCCCCGCCATCGGTAGGAACAGGCCGTTGTGCAGCGGGATCGACACGAGGTCGCCCACCGCGTAGACTCCCGGAAACCGGGTCGCGAGAGTCCCGGGGTCGACCGAGACCCACCCGGACGAATCCGTGAGGCCAGCTTCCCGTACCGGGGCAGGGGCCACGTGCGGGGGAACCCCCACGAGGACATCGTAGTCGGCGTCGTCGATCTCGAACCATACCCTGCGCTTCTCGGGGTCGACCTTGAGCACCATGTGTTCGGTGTAGTAGTCGATCCCGCGGTCCGCGAGCATCCGCACGACCTCCTTTCCGACGGTTTCCCCCGCTGCGGCCATGGGCTGCCACTCCGGCGTGTAGAGCGAGACCGACACCTTCTCCCGGACACCGTTCGTCCTAAGCAACCAGTCGATCAGGAAGGCCGTCTCGTACGGCGCCGCCGGACACTTGAACGGAGTGCGAGCCACCAGGACGACCACCCGTCCCTCCTTGAGGTCGGCCAATGCCCCCTGCAGCCTCTGCGCCCCTTCCGCATCGTAGAGGTTGAACGCGGCCTCGGGAAACCCGGGAATCTGGCCGGGGTCCAGCTCTGCACCCATGGCGAGCACAAGGTAATCCCCCGCAAATTTGCCCGCGGACGTCTCCACCGTCCGGGTTCTCGGGTCGATCCGAACGACCTTTCCGTGGACGAACTCGACACCCTGCCCCGCGACCGACGAGAGCTTCCCTTCGGGAGCCGCCGCCCGCTTTCCGGTCATCACGTCCAGGTTGAAGGCGCAGAGTCGTAGAGTATCGTGGCGGTCGATCAGGACTACCCGGTGCTCCGACGGCAACCGGGAACGGAGTTCCGACGCTGCCGTCAGCCCACCGTAGCCCGCGCCCAGGACCAGCACCGTGCGTCCCGTCACCCGAACGTCACCACCCGATCGGCCTCTTCGGTTAGTCGGACGAGGGTATCCATCGTGGACATCGGGCAGCTCTCCGCAGCGTTCATCTTCCGCAAGCGAAGGCAGGTTCCGCAACTCAGCACCTCGCCGCCCAAGTCGACGAACCGGCCCAGGATCTTCCGCACGTCGAACTGACCGCTGTCGAGCCCCTCGATTTCGACCGCCGGCCCCAGCAAGAAGACCGAGACTCGGTGGCCCTTCGACACCGCCGCGCTCGCGAAGCGAAGTGCGTTCCAGACCGTCTCGGGATCCTTGCTGTTGATGATGACGGCGTACGTCTTTCCGGGCCGTCCCGAAACGGCGGTATCGTCGTCCTCTCCTTCGCGCTGATCTTCTCTCTTCACCATTGTCTCCTCACAACCGTTGCCAGAGACCCATGAGCGCCCGGACCTGCTCTCGGCCCTCCGAGCGCAACTTCTCCCACTCCCGCATGCATCGATGTCCTTCGGGAGTCAGGGAATACGGCCGAGCACGACCTCGACCGCGAGGCGAACGGACCACGAATCCCCGCTCCTCCAGCCGCCGCAGCGTCGGATAGATCGCCGCCGGCCCGGGCGTCCAGCCCCCCTCGGTACGGCGGCCGACTTCTTTGAGAAGCTCGAAGCCGGTCCGGGACTCCCCTTCGAGCAGTCGAAGCAACACGGGCCGGAGGAGTCCGGCCGGAACGAACCGGACTCGGAAAGGTCCGCAGCAACATTCCCGGGAGTCTCTGTCAGGGAACGGTGTCTGAAGTGACTTCGGCATCTCCCACCTTGGATTCCGGAGACTTCCCGCGGGTCCGGGTCAACCGGAGCTCCATTCGCTCGACCTCATGCTTCAGGTCGGAGAGATACTCTTCCATGTCCTCCGGTTCCAGGTCATGAAAATGTCCGGCCCGACCCCGGCCGACGCCCATCCCCAAAGCTCCGCAACCGAACCCCCCCGCGCATCCGCATCGCGCGCACATTATCAGGCCTGATATCGTAGCGGATACTTATCCTCTTGTGCGCCCCGGACACGGTGAACGACCTTCTCGTGAAGGACCGGGGCACCCCGACTCCCGGCTGAACCGGCGGGTCGGTGCCGCCGGCTGGCGGTGCCAAGGAGGGTTCAGTCGATCCCCCGGCGCCCCGGGTGTCGTCCCTCACGAACCACCGCATGCTGAGTCCCGCGGTACCCCAACCATCGAGCCAGGTCGTCGAGCCCAACGACTGTGTTGCACTTCCGGGCCAGCGGGTCTTGGATGGTCACCACCAAGAATCCATCCGGGTGACCCGACCCCGACGGCGATCGGAACGGTCACGGCCGGCGCGTCGGGAGCGGCCTCCTACACATGGACTCCAACCCTCAACGGAGACTACGTCGTCTATGCGGCTACGGGCGCGTGCGAGAGCGGCAACATCGCCATCAGTGTGACATACGACCAGCTCATGGCCATGGCCGGTCGGTGCTCCGAACTGCGGGCGCTCGGCTCGTGGTAGGGCACTACCCAGGGGGCCGGACCGGCGTGGGAGCGTCGATCCCACGGACGACGCGGATGGTGGCCAAGAGGATCTCACTGCGCGGGGATTCCTCCATGTTGCCATGGCAGAGCGCGTCCACGGAGACGACCAGCGTGGACTGATTCGCCTGGTTCAGGAGGACCCGTACGGAATCCGGTCGAGAGACGCAGGGGCTCGCGCGCACGGCCCTAGCAATCTGCTCGAGTGCGAGCTCGGGGTCGACCCTCACGGGTAGTTCGTACTTCGCACGTACCCACCGCTCGGGAAGATCATGGGATATGATGGCCGACTGAATCAGGATGCTGTTCGGCACTTTGAATGTCGATCCGTCATCGGTGCGCAGCACGGAATAGATGAGACTGAGGTCGATCACCGTTCCGGTGTACCCCGGCACGAGCGTGTCCTGGGAGTAGAACTTCGGCGGGTACGCGGGCGCGAGGAGGCCATACTGCCACGTCACGATCGTGACCCGATCTCCGGGCTGTAGCGGGCGCACGAGCAGGAGCGTGACCCCCGCAATCAGGTTGGAGAGCACCGTTTGCGATGCGAGTCCCAGCACCAGGCCCGCGAAGGTTCCCCCGGCGAGGAGCGCGAGTCCGTTGACCCCCGCGACCGCGAGCAGAACGAGCGCGAGGGTCGTGTACGCCACCAGCCGGTAGATAGTGAGCACGAGGGAGGCGCGCCGGAGGTCCATCGTCCGTCGCGCGGCCCGCTCGATCACCCGCCCGATCAGCAAGAGAGCGGTCGCACCGAGGACGGCGGCGATCAGGACATGGACGATGGTGAGTAGGTCTAGGGGAACAATCCCCAGGGTGTCGATGGCCAGGAAGAGGCCCACCCCGAGAGCCACCAGCCCCACGACGACCAGGACGCCCGTCGCTGCGACTAGATGCTCACGATCCTTCAGGTCCATGGGGGGTGCAGGCCGCGAAAACTCAAGTCGTCTAGCCTAGAGCGTCGAGGGCGAGCTCACAAAGGTAGCGGGGCCGAATCCCCGCGCGGCCCAGCCGGCCCTGGGCGATGTGGCCGCTCCATTCGAGCGAGGGATGATCGCGTCGCCTCTCCCGGAAGAGGCAACTCCGCCCCACGGCCCGACCACGGGGAAGTACTCGCGCCATGCCGGGCGACCCCCTACGGCGACGGGCATTTGCGGGAGGACTGAGGGAACCCCTGGCCCGGCCACCGCCGACCCGTAGTACCCGCGGTAGCCGGGCGTCTCTCCAGGTCTCTCTGTCGCGCACCCACCGCCCGGGGGGACCTCCCTCTCCGAGCGCGCGCCCGGAGAGCGCTCGGCATCTGCGGGAGCCTCGGTCGGACACGCGACGAGAGTCGATTCAAGCACCAACACGGATAAGCACGGGTCGATTGGGGTGTCATGGAGGGCAGATGAAGCCGACGAACCGGGATACCCTGCTGGCCACCCTCTGGCTCGGTCTCCTCATTATTCTCGTGGCCGGGCGGATGAAGGTACATCGGCGCTGGCCCGCTCGCCGCATCCGGTCCCACTCCTGAACGCATCCGGGCGAGCAACGGCCTGGCCCCGGAGAGGGGGGATCGAATCGAGCGGAAAGAGGATTTGCGCCGAAGTATCGGAGGTTGCCTCCGTTGGAGATGCGGTAGCGGGCGTTCAGCGCGAGGTCGATGTTGAGGGGGGTCTGAAGGCCGGGCGTCCCCTCCGGCCCTCGTCACGCTCCCCGTTAGAAGTGTAAGGTTCCGGTGTAGAACAGATAACTAACGATGAGCAGCCCGCCCACCAGAAGGAGGAGCCAGAAGAACTTGATGACCAGAACAATTATCACGACAATGGCGGCGATTACCAGCAGGCCCAGAGATAGTGACACACCCGGGATCATGATGCACGCTCTCACGGACCCAAGCGGGTCCTCCCTAACTATCTTGCCGCCCCCAAACGCGGGTCGAGCCGCTCATCGACGCACCTGCACGCGACACCCCCGGTAGATGGTCCATGGCCGCCGGAGCAAGATTTATCCCGCCTTCGTCCTGCTCGCCCGCAGGGACCCATTCATGGCGTGGACGCAGGCAGAGGTTCGTGAGCTCAAGGAAGGCCGGTACATGATCATCGACGACGAGCCGTGCCGCATCCTGAGCATCCAGACCTCCAAGCCGGGAAAGCACGGGGAAGCGAAATCTCGGATCGACGCGGTCGGCATCTTCGACGGAGCGAAGCGCAGCGTCGTCCATCCCGTGAAGCACAAGGTCCAGATCCCGATGATCGGCAAGCACCAGGCCCAGGTCCTCTCGCTGACGGACACCGAGGTCCAGCTCATGGACATGGAAACGTACGCGACGTTCTCGATGGCCCTCGATGCGGAGACGAAGGGCCAGCTCCAGCCGGGGTCGGAGATCCAGTACCTCGAAGCGCTGGGCCGCCGGAAGATCACGCGCTCGTAGCGCGTGTTCAGCTCGAGCTCAATTGGGCCGCGGCGAGGATGATCCCCGGTGGGCCCCGGGGGGGTCCGAGAGGCAGTCGGTCGTACTCGACCGTGTGCTTGATGCCTCGGCGACGGAGCATGGCCGAGACCTGCTCGGTAACGTGGACGATGTCCTGCCCCCGCAGCGCCTTGGTGAAGTAGAACTCCACCCGACGCTCGTCGGCCAGGGGGAAGATCAATCGGAGCCCGAAGGCGTCGATGCGATTGTAGCCCGCGGGCTTGCGGTCGGCCCGCAGGTCCCGCAGGTTCTCCTCGAGAAGCACGTCGGGGAGGATCGTCTCCCCTTCCTTCGCGAACGGACGGTTCGCTTCCACGACTTTCTTGTAGATCTCGG
>JABEUK010000178.1 GCA_013044425.1 Thermoplasmata archaeon
CCCCCTCACGCGGTCCCCGGCGAGAATTTCCGGCAGATCCCTTCCCCGCAGAGCGCGCACGGTCCGATCGGCTCGAGGCGGAAGCTGGCCGAGCCTGGGATTTCCTCGACCTGCATGTGGTTCGTAAGCAGGTGGCCGCAGCGGCAACGGAACCGGCGCGGCGACCGGGACGCAACGGGCGACACCGGCATCGCGGAGCGAGGGGCCTGACCCGCGAAAAAGGTTCCGTCTCGAAAACCCCACGAAGCGGTAAAGGGCGGGGGATCGTTTCCTTTCCCGTGGAACTCGAAGGCTGCCCTCTGCCCGAGGATCGGCTCTACGACCTCGAGAACAACGTCTGGATGCTGGTCGAGCCGGGCGGCGCCTCGGCGAGAATCGGGATCATCTCGGCCTTCGCCGCGTTCATCGGTCCCGTCACCGCCGTGACGTACCGGCCCCTCCCCGGCCCGATCGCCGCGGGCCGGAGCGTCGGCATGATCGAAACCGTCCGCTTCACCGGAGCCGTTCGCCTGCCCGTCGACGGGACCGTCACGGAGCGCAACTCGGCGCTTCTCCAGCGGCCGCGGCTCGTCAACGACTCCCCGTACGACGCGGGGTGGATCGTGCGCTTTCGTCCCGACCGCGTCCAGGGACCTCCTCTGGAGAGCGCGCACGCGATCCGGGAGCGGCTCCTCGAGCGGATCCATGTCCAGCGCATCCGCTGCTGGCCGGCGACGCCCGATCTCGAGATGTTCGAGATCGGGATCGAGTGCTCGGCGATCCTGACCAAGCTCAACGAGGAGCTCGCCGTCCGGCCGCCCGGCACGGCGATCCTGCTCGTGACGGACGAGCCGACGAGCCCGATCGAGATGGAGCGCTGGTCCGATCAGACGGGCCATGGTCTGCTCGCCCGTCGCCGCGAGGGCGACCTCCACCAGTTCCTCGTCCGGAAGGAGGAGCACCCGGTCCCCCGGGTGCCTCGGCGCGACTAGCGCCTTACGGCTTTTCGATCGGGGTTCGGATGAGATTGCCCCACTCGGTCCATGAACCGTCGTAGTTCCGCACGTTCGGATACCCGAGCAGGTAGGTCAGCACGAACCAGGTGTGGCTCGACCGCTCGCCGATCCGGCAGTACGTGATCACGGGGGTCCCGGATGGGACGCCCTTCGAGCCGTAGAGCTCCTCGAGCTGCTCGCGAGACTTGAACGTGCCGTCTTCGTTGACCGCTTGGGCCCACGGGATGTTCTTCGCGCCGGGGATGTGGCCTCCGCGCTGCGCGTGCTCCGTCGGGTACTCCGGCGGCGCCGTGATCTCCCCGGAGAACTCCTTCGGCCCGCGCACGTCGACGAGGATGAACTTCCCCGCCTTGACCGCGGGCAGCGAGGTGCGCACATCGTCCATGTAGGCGCGCAGCTTCGGGTTCGGCGCCGCCGCCGTGAAGTGGCCCGCCGGGGGCTTCGGGATCTCCTTGCTGAGCGGTTTGTCCTCGGCGATCCACTTCTTGCGGCCGCCGTTCAGGATCTTGATGTGCTTCGCTCCGTAATAGGCGAACACCCAGAAGGCGAACGCGGCGAACCAGTTGTTGAAGTCCCCGTACAGTACGACCGTCGTGTCGTCGTCGATCCCCGATCTGCGGAACAGCTCCGTCAGGGCCTGCTGGGAGAGGATGTCGCGCGCGAGGGGGTCGTTGATGTCCTTGCGCCAATCGAAGAGGACCGCATCGGGGACGTGCCCCTGTTCGTAGTTCGCCGACGGGTCGTAATCGACCTCCGCGACGCGGACCTTCGGGTCCTTGTGGTGCGCGAGCACCCATTCCGTATCGACCAAGACGTCCGGGTGTGCATAGCTCGTCATGCGTGCTCCTTCCTCCTATCCGAACCCGGGAGAATATTAGGGCACGCGCTAACCCCAACCGGGGACGATGGCGGGGCCGGATCGGCCGACCCGTCGGTCCCGGGCAGGGCGCCTCGAGCTAGCCGCGCCGTCCGCGCTTCGGAAGGGCCGCGTCCGAAATCTCGATCGTCTCCGGGTCGAAGCCGAGGCGGGCCAGCTCCTCCCGGATCCGCGCTCGGTGGTCCCCCTGCAGGTAGACCTCCCCATCGACGACGCTCCCTCCCGTGGCCAGGCGGTTCTTCAGGGCCCGCGTCGTCTCGGCGAGGTCCACTCCCGGGGGAAACCCTGAGATCACGGTCGCAGGTTTGTTGTAGCGTCGCGGCTCCGCTCGCACGCGGATACGGGCTGTCTCGCGATCGAGGGCGGAGAGAATCTCGTCGAACTCGTCGGGACTCATCGGTCGGTGTTCCTACCCTCCATACCCCCGAGGGGAACGGAGAGGAAAACACCGGCAGCGCCGTCGGGAGCGTCGGAGCGAAAGATGTCGGGGGTGTTGCTGCTCGGGACGCACCGCAGGGTGCATGGCGCACGGGGGCATGAACATTTGGGTTCCACGGCTCACTCCGTGCCCCATTTGTACATCCTCAACCCGAGGACGATCCCCACGGTGGCGCTCAGGAGCAACAGGCCGGCGTAGAGGGCCAGCTCGGGGGGCGTCGCCGGAGTGATGCCGAAGGCCCCCTGGACCAGGAGGGCGGCGTAGGTGGTGGGCAGGAACCGGGCCAGATCCTGCCAGACCGGGGGCAGCGAGGAGAGCGGGTAGTACAAGGGGGAGAGCATCCCGAGGATCGTGAAGGTGAGGTTCCCCACGGGATAGATGGCGCGCTGGGTCTTGACCCGGCTCGACACGCTGATGCCGACGGCGCTGAACAGTACCCACATCACCGCGAGCGCGCCCGCGAGGACGAGGCCGGCGAACGGAGTGAACGCCATTCCGTTGCGATCGAGCTCGAAGTAGAGCAGGACGGCGAGCACGACGAGCGCCGGGGCCATCGCGATCAGGTTCGAGAACGCGATCCCGAACAGGTAGCGGATCCGACCGAGCGGGCTCGCCACGAACATGTCCTGGAGGGAGCACTCGATCCGCCAGATCGCGCTATCCCCGAGGACCCAGCTCCCGATGTTCTGCATCGTGAACAGCATCGCCCCCACGATCTCGAGGGGGAGGAGGTACGGAGGGGAGATCAAGCTCAGGAAGTACAGGAAGATGAACGGGAGGAGGATCGGCGCGATCGCGACCGCCGGGCTCCGTCCGATCCATCTCCAGCCGATGATGGCGAACGCCGGCAGCGCGCGTCCCCGCTGGGCGACGACCGGCTCCCCCGTCGCGGTGACCATCCCTAGTCCTCCCGGACCTTGCGGCGGGCCCAGTAGATCGTGAACAGGAACATCGCGAGCGTCTCCCCCGCGAGCGCGCTCGCGGCGAGAGCGATCGCGCCGATCGAAAGGCTCGTCACGCCGATCGAGGCTTGGAGAAGCGCGGTCGCGGCACTCGGAGGGAGCATCAGGGCGATGGGCTGCAACGCCGCGGGGAAGTACGACAGCGGATAGAAGACGGGCGGCAGCACCCCGAACCCGTTGAAGATGAGGCTTGCGTACGCCCAGATCGCGCGGTTATCGCGGAAGAACGTCGAGATGACATAGCCGAACGAAGCCGAGAACAGCCAGACGAGGGCGCCGGTGCCGACCAGCAGGAGGACCGTCGGGAGGGAGTAGCCGACGACGATCTCGGCGAAGACGAACAGGATGATGACCGGACTGAGATAGACGAGCATCACGCCCGCCGCCATCCCCAGGAAGAACGCCTCCGGGGTCAGGGGGGAGGCGAGGTAGAGGTCGGTGGCCTTGTGGTCGATCCGCACGTAGGCGGCCTCGTTGAGGAGGCGCTGGCCCATCGTGAACATCGAGAAGATGATCGCGCCGAGGAAGGCGACGGGAAGGAGGCTGCGATCGAGGATGAAGACGAAGACGAGGAGCACTCCTTGGACGACCATCGAGGTCGCCATCGCGGTCGATTCGTGCGATTGGACCCGTACCTCGGTCCAGAAGAATGCGGACAGCCCCCGGAACGCCCGGTACGGGGCCGGAGACTCACTCGTCCTCATTGATCGAGCGCCCTACCGCGCGCATGAACGCCTCTTCCAGGGTGACGGGACCGACGGTCGTGGTCAGGCGCTCCCGGACCGCGATCGCCATCAGTTCGCCGAGCGAATCCGGCTGAACGATGACCGTGAGAGAGGTGCCGTCCGTCATTACCGTGCCGAAGGAACGGAAGAGGTCCACGTGCTGGGTCTGCCCCGCGATCGTGACCTTCAAGGTCCCGCCGACCGAGCGTTTGAGCTCCTCCGCGGTCCCCTCCATCAGCACCCGGCCGCGCTCGACGATGTACAGGCGGTCGCTGAGCGCGTCCGCCTCGTCCAGGTAGTGCGTCGTGAGCAGCATCGTCGAGCCGAGCCGCGTCAGCTCACGGAGGGCGGCCCAGACGGCCCGTCGGGCGAACGGATCCATGCCGATCGTCGGCTCGTCCAGGAACAACAGCGGCGCGTGCGTGGCGATCACGGTCGCCACCATCGTCCTCTGGCGCTGTCCACCCGAGAGGGTGATCGCGAGGCGATCCTGGACCTCCACGAGCCCCATCTGGTCCAGCGCGGTCGCTGTGCGCGTCTGCGCTACTTCCCGGCTCAGCCCCCGGGTCCGCAGGTATGTGTAGATCTGCTCGCGCGGGGTGAGGTGGAAGAACGGCTTGCCCTCCTGCGGGACGACCGCGATGAGCGGCCGAGCGCGGTCCGGGTTGCGGTCGGCGTCGTGCCCGAAGATCTCGATCGTGCCCGAGGTCGGACGGAGGAGCGTGGAGGCGATCTTCAGGAACGTCGTCTTCCCGGCCCCGTTCCGTCCGAGGAGCGCGACCCGCTCGCGGGACCGGACCTCGAGGGAGACTCCCGAAAGCGCCTCGACCGACGGCGAGCCGCGGGTCGTGTAGACCTTGCGAAGATCGCGGGCTACGAGCGGTTCGGCGCTCACATCGGCCGCCGGGCCGGGCATCCGCCCGTGGTTCGATATCGAGAGGCCCTACCGTTCCCCGCGAGGGGCGCGCTTCGGGTGCGGGTCGGACCGCTTCCGTTCGTCAGGGTTCCGTTCAGCCGCAGCCGCACCCGCCACCGTTGGCAGAGTTCGATCCACAGGACCCGCATCCGCCGGCCTCGCCCGCCGCGTCGGCATCGGGGAGGGTGGGGTTGGTGATCTTGAATCCGGATTCGTTGAGGTTCTCGACATAGTCGATGACCGCTCCGTTGACGTACTTGACGGACGATGGGTCGATGATCACGCGAAGATCGCCGAGCGTGATGACCTCGTCATCCGCTCGCGGCTTGGCGAACGCCATCCCGAACTGCACGTGCGAGCCGCCTCCGCACCCCCCACCGCCGGGCTGGGCGTAGACCCGCACGGCGATCTCGGGCTTCTGTCCACGGATCAGTTGCTTGACCTGGTCGGCGGCGGCCGGCTTCATCTCGATCGCGATCACGGTCGTTGACTCCACCGCTAATGACCACGCCTCATGGTTTAAGCTCTGCGAAGCCACGGTAGCGACAGTAACCAGCCCGAGTCGGGGCCGGATCCTAGGCTCCTCGATAGTTTGTACCCACGCCCATAAAGCCCAGATAGCTGCGTTGATTGGGCCCCGTGCCCCGAGGTCGCAGTGCCGTCGAGCTCTCGGTCCGTTGGAACGCGGGATCGTAAGGAGGAAGCTTCCCGCACCGCTCCCGCGGAGAGCCGCCCCGCCCCGGCCGAGTACGAGGGACCGCCTCTGAATGTGGTGGTGCTCGGGATGAGTTTGGGCCGGGCATCGATCGACGATCTCGAGACCGTCGCGCGGGCGATCACCTGGGAGTGGGTCGAGGGCGCCTGGGCTTCGATCCCCGGCACCGAGGAAGTCGGAGTGCTGCGCACCTGCCACCGCGTCGAGCTCGTCCTGTTGGTACGAACGCCCGAGGCCACTCGACGCTGGCAGGAACTCCTCCCCGGCCCGTCGACGGCCTGGACCGTCCAGGTCGGCCCGGAGGCGGTGCTGCACCTCTACCGGGTCAGCGCGGGGCTCGAGTCGCTCGCGGTCGGCGAACGCGAGGTGCGCGAGCAGGTGCGCCGGGCCGCTCACGGAGTCCGGAGCCACTACCCGCGGCCGGTGTTGCGGAGGGTGCTGAACGCCGCGGTCGAGGCCGCAGAGGCGATCGCCCCCGACGTCCCGTCCCATCGATCGATCGCCGCCGTGGCGGCCACCCGGCTGCTGGAGGAGCTCGCGCGACCGTTCCCCCGGGTCGTCGTGGTCGGGGCGGGGGTCGTCGGCCGCCAGCTGGCCGAGGCCCTGGCCTCGTACGCCCGGGTGACCGTGCTGTACCGCTCCGCTCCTCCTTCCGAGGACTTCCTTCGGGCCACGGGAGCCCGCGCAGCGAGCGTCTCCCATCTCTCCCAGGAGATCCATCTGTCCGATGCGGTGGTGACGGCCGCGAAGTCCGGAGGTCGGATCATCGGCCTTGCGGACCTCGGGGATCCGACCGGTCCGCTCCTCCTCATCGATCTGGGCATCCCGCGCAACGTGGACCCCCAGGTCCGCGCCGATCCGCGGATCCGGCTCCTCGATCTCGAAGACCTGCGGGTCGGTGCGGCGGGAGGCGGAGAGACCGAGATGCTCGAACGGCACGTCGCCGATCGCGCTCGTACCTCGTGGATCGAACTGGAGCGCACGCTGCTCGAGCCTTGGATCGACGCCGTGTGGCGGCACGCGGAGGCGATCCGTGCCACCGAGCTCGAGACCGCCGACCGGTTCCTCGGCTCGCTGACCCCGGAACAACGGATGGCCATCGACCGAATGACCCGTCGGCTCGTGGCCCAACTGCTTCGCGAACCGACCGAACGCGTGCGCGAGCTTCCCCCGGGGGCCGAGGCCGATCGGCTGCGCCGTTTCGCGCTCGCCCTGTACCGAATCGATCCTGACGAACTGTGAGCGGCCCGATCCGGGTCGGAACGCGCCGGAGCCCGCTCGCGCGCGCACAGACCGAGCTCGTCCTGCGTCGCCTGCGTCGGGCGGATCCGGGGGCGACCTTTGAGCTCGTCGCGGTCGAGAGCGCGGGGGACCGGGACCGCTCCGGCGGTTCCTCCCCGGACTTCACTGGAATCTTCGAAGAGATGCTCGAGCGTCATCGGATCGATCTCGCCGTTCACAGCGCGAAGGACCTCCCGGCGCGGACCCTTCCCCCGTTCACGATCGTAGCCTATCCACTGCGGGCCGATGCCCGCGACTGCCTCGTCGCACGCCCGGGCCTGAACGCGATGCGCCTCCCACCTCGAGCTCGGGTCGGATCGAGCAGCCTGCGACGGAGAGCTCAGC
>JABEUK010000018.1 GCA_013044425.1 Thermoplasmata archaeon
CCCGCTCCTGCCCCCTCCCCACCGGCGCCCGTCGAGCGGGTCGAAACCATAGGCTCGCGCGAGCTCGCTATAGGCCGGGCAGATCGCCGGAACCCCCGTCGCGGTCGAGCCCAAGACTTACAAGGCGGTTCCCGCTTCGTCGGTCGATGGCGCGGACCGAACGACCGACACGCCCGCGTCCGCCTCCCCGCGTGCGGCTCACCACGATCCTCAAGAGGACCTCCCTGGTCGTCTTCGTCCTCTTCATGCTCTACCTTGCGACGGTGGCGTACTCCTTCGCGCACGTCGCGAAGGACCTCCACCCGGGCGGCAGTTCGAACCAGGGAACGTTTGGCTTCGTCGGCTCCTCGACCCTCCGTGCGACCCAGACGCTCAACGTGTCGAACACCGGCCTCTACCCGCTGACCCTCGGCGCGGGCGTGGTCCTCTCCACGAGCTCGGGGATCGTCTTGGGTCAAGGCTCGACCCCCTCTAGGGGGATTCCCGCGCGGGGATCGGGCCCGCTCACCCTCGACGTCTCGGTCTCGGTCGCTCCGGGTTCGCCCGGCCAGGTCTTGCTGACGAACTCCGAAACCCTCGAGTTCGGGATCTGGGTGAACGCAACCGTGGGCTGGATCCTGCTCGTCCCCGTTTCGGTTCACCTCGTCCAGAATCAATCTTGGGGCGCGCCGTTCATGAACGCCGTCGTGACCGCGAGCGTCGCCGGGGGCGAGGCGAGCGTGACGCTCGCGTTCCAGAACCAAGCCTCGTTCTCGCTCGCCGGGCTCCTTGCCTTCCAAGTGCTCACCCCCGGGGGTGTCTCGTGCGGGACCGGCTCCTTCGGAGTGTCCGCTCCGAGCGGCCAGCCGTTTGGACAATCGGCCCAGGTCCCGACCTCCTGCGCGAGCTGGACCGGAGACTCTTTCGTGGCTACCCTGAGCGGCGGGGTCGATTCTCCGTTTAGCGTGCAGCTCCCCCCGATCCCCGTGGGAGCCTAGCCTTGGCCGAACCCGACCCCGGCCCGGGCACCGCCGCGAGCGCGCCGACCCGGGCTCCCGCTCCCGAGTGGCCGAGACGCGTCGCCATCGGGCTCGGGATCGCCGTGTCGATCTTCATCGTCCTCGACGGACTGTTCTGGTTCCTATTGCGGGCCTTCGGCCTCCTCCCGCCCACCTTCCCGATCACCGGCTGGAACTCGACGACCTACGCGATCTGGATCGTCGTGGCGGCGCTCGCTGGGGCCGGCTACGCCCTCGCTCCCCTGCGCTTGGACTCTCCCGCCGGATGGGCGTGGCGGGCTACGGGCGGCGTGCTCCTAGCGCTCGTCCTCTACATACTGATCGACACCCAGACTTGGTACTACCTCAATCGGATCCTGCCCTCCAGCACTCCCGTATCGAACTGGCCGACACCCCTCTACGAGTTCTGGTTGGTTCTGGCCGTACTTCTTGGAATGCGGTTCGTGCTGGCTCCTTCCCGGCGGTTCGGCACGCCGTGGTGGACGTGGCGGATCATCGGAGGGATAGCGCTCGGTCTGAGCACGTACTTTGCCGTGGTCTGGCTCCCGCTGTATCTCGTGTCGATGTCGCAATCGAACGGGATCCCCCTCGCCAGCTTCCCCTCCTCCCTGGTGGTGGTCGGCTCCCTGTTCGCGCTCTTGGCCGGAGCCGCGTATGCCGCGCATCCCACTCGGTACTACGGCCCGATCGAGATCGGAGCCGGTGGGCTCGAGATCTTCTACTTCGTGATCGTGGTAGGCACCGCTCCGTACTCGGTCGAGTACCGGTCGATCGCCCTCTCGGTCGGCACCCTCGCGATCCTTCTCGGGCTCATCGTGGTCATTCTGATCTCCATGGCCGGAGATGTCGTCACCACCATCGAGGATTTTGCCCGGCCGGGGGAGCGGCGGGCGTGGCAGTACCCGACCCCCACGGAGCCCGCGAGCCCTCGGCGGTGAGGAGCCGGGAACCACTCGGGGAAACGCATTCCTCCCCGAATGGCGACCCAAAGATCGTGCAGCCCTAGGCGCGCCGCGAGGAGGGAGGATGTACGAGGGAGCGAGCACCGAGCGCGGGGCCCAGGAGGAGGGCCATCTCAACTCTCTCGGAGAGGTCGACTACCTCTGAAACTTGCTCCCTCAACCCAGCCCTCGGATCGAAGGCAGAAGCCGGTACCGAGAAGGTCGCCCGAGAACTGGATCACGTGTACTTCCTGCACGCCTATCGAAAGCCCGGTCGAGCCAAGATAGGGGCCGCCGTGGCCTCGAACGAATCCCGGCTCCCGGCAGGGCAGTACCTTCCGCGAGCGGGCCCTCGACGCCGGTCCGGACCTCGGTCGTCGCGCTCCCATCGAACGTCCTTCCGGACGCACGTCTATTATACGACGAGCCGGGTCTCGGGGGCATGTCGGGGGATGCGGAGAGCCTGTTCTGCCCCCTCGAGTTCCGGTACGGCCGGGCCGAGGTTCGGCAAATCTTCTCCCGGGGTGCGCGCCTCGATCGCGCCCTCCGGGTCGAGGCCGCGCTCGCCCTCGCCGAAGCGGAACTCGGGCTGGTCCCGAAGGCGGACGCCGACTCGATCGATCGTGCGGTCCGCGAGCACCGCGTGACCCTCGCCCGGGCCGACGCGCTCGAGCGGGAGCTGCGCCACGACGTCATGGCGCTCGTGCGTTCGCTCGCCGAGGTCGCCGGTCCGTCCGGCCGCTGGGTGCACTACGGAGCGACCTCCGCCGACATCACCGACACGGCGCTCGCGCTCGAGCTCAAGGAGAGTGTCGCGATCCTGCGCGAGGATCTCCGAGAGCTCGCGCTCGCGCTCGTGGCCCTCG
>JABEUK010000179.1 GCA_013044425.1 Thermoplasmata archaeon
CCGCGCGCCCTGCCGCCGCCTGCGCCGGCCGCGCCCCCCGCTACGCTCCCCCCGGAGCTCCAGCACTACTTCGAGCTCCTCGGTGGCATCGAGAACGCCTCGAAGTTCTTGGTGATCGGCCCGGACGACGCCGTGGTCCACGACGCCCCCGTCAAGGACATGATCGACTTCCTCGTGACGTACCCCAACCCCGCGAAGGCGCTCATCTTCGACGGTATCGTCAGCCAGCGTCTCTTGGACGTTGCCCAGGAGAAGAGCATCGGAACGATCGTGGCCTCCCGTCTTGGGCCCGTGGGGAAGATGCCGGAGAGTGTTCGGATCTTCACCCGCCAGGACCTCGGCGGCGCTCGGTAGTCCCACCCCCGAACTCCTTCCGAGCGGGTCCGCCGCGCGGAGCCGCTCCGCCTCCTTTTTACGCCGGGGTCGCCGCCGACGCGGGCGACGGCGGCGCGCCGCGATAGGTAACCTGCCCGGCCAACCTTTTTACACCCTTCCGGACGTTGTAACCTCCAGATGGCCGACGCCACCGAAGTCCCGCGCAAGACCCTTGCGTCCATCGATGAGATGGAAACGACCGCCGACATCCCCATCCCGACGGATCCGCTCGATCGCGTGATCGGCCAGGAGAAGGCGGTCGAGATCGCGCGCATCGCGGCCTACCAGCACCGGCATCTCCTCCTGGTCGGCCCCGCCGGGATCGGCAAGTCGATGACGGCGCAGGCGCTCGCCCTGCACCTAGAACGACCGCGGACCGAGTTGCGCATCGTGCACAACCCGGAGAATCCCGAACGCCCTACCGTCGAGGTCGTGACCCGGGAGGAAGCCTACCGCGAGCGGGAGGCCGAACGCACCACGGAGGGCGAGCTCATCGATCCCCGGGAGGCCCCCGCGTCCGTGGCCGAGCGGCTTGGCTACCGCTGCTCGCGGTGCGCCTTCTACTCGCTACCGACGGAGCGGTTCTGTCCGAGCTGCAGCAACCCCAAGTCCAGCACCCCGCCCGGCAGCGGGACGGGCAACCCCTTCCGCGACATCGTCGGCGGGCTCCTCGAGATCACCGTCAATCCGGCCGGGAACGCTCCCGAGCCGGTCCGCACCACCCGGACCCGCAACGGGGTAGAGGAGGTCGTCGCCTACGAGCGCGCCGGCGAAAAGATCAAGGTCCTCGACCAGCGCGCGCTGGAGCGGCGACGCGAGCAGCAGCGCGAGAGCCCGCGCAAGGTCCTCGTGAAGCTCGACCGCAACACGTTCGTGCTCGCGACCGGGGCGAGCGAGACCGAGCTCCTGGGCGACGTGCGGCACGATCCGTACGGCGGCCACCCCCAGCTCGGCTCCCCGCCGTACGAGCGGGTGATCCCCGGCGCGATCCACGAGGCCCACGAGGGGGTGCTGTTCCTGGACGAACTCCCGCACCTCGGCTACCTGCAGCGGCACATCCTCACCGCGATGCAGGAGAAGCGCTTCCCCATCACCGGACGCAATCCACAGTCGGCGGGCGCGTCGGTCCGAGTCGATGCCGTTCCGTGCGACTTCATCCTGGTCGCGGCGGCCAACATCCAGGACATGCACCGCATCCTCTCGCCGCTGCGCTCTCGGATCGCCGGCAGCGGCTACGAGGTCCTTCTCGAGACCGCGATGCCCGACACTCCGGCGAACCGCTTGAAGCTCGCCCAGTTCTGCGCGCAGGAGATCGCGGCCGACGGACGGATCCGCCCGGCCTCCCGCGGGGCCGTCGAGCTGCTCGTCCAAGAGGCGCACCGCCGCGCCGAGGCGATCGACGGACGTCGCAACTCCCTGACCCTGCGACTGCGAGAGCTCGGGGGCCTGCTGCGCACGGCCGGCGACTTCGCGGCGATCTCCGGAAGCCCCACGATCGAGGCCAAGCAGATCCGCGAGGCCCTCGTCCGCGCCCGCCCGATCGAAGAGCAGATCAAGGAGGCCTACGGATCGCTGCAAGGAGGCCTCCAGAAGGAAGCGACCGAGGCCCAGCGTCAGTCGATGGGATACTACACCTGGAACGAGCAGTCCGACCCCCGCCAGTTTCCCGGCGGGTACGGCTGAGACCCCACTTGCGATTTCTCCGCGCTTCCGACAGGCATAAGTGCGCCGCCTTAGTGGCTCGCCGGGCGGGCGCGTAGTCTAGCGGTTATGACGTCACCCTGACACGGTGAAGGTCGCCAGTTCAAATCTGGCCGCGCCCACGTTCTTCTGCGCGGTGGACGACCCCGCGCCCTGCGCGCAGCGTCCTGGGAGTCACTTCGGGGGCGCGCGTCGGAGCGCGGGAGCCGGAGAGCCGCCCCGGTAGGGCGAGAGCGCAGGGTAGTCCGTGGTCCGAATGACCTTCGCGACGTGCTCGAACGCGAACACGGCGAACGCGACGGCCGCGAAAAGGGCGAGGCCGCTCGCGACATCGCCGATCGAGTTCGAGAGACCGAACGCGACGAGGAGGGCTCCTACCGAGGCGAGGACGTTGAAGCTCGCATGCATCCCGACCGCGAGCAGGTAGTAACGACCCGTCGCGCCGGGTTCGCCCTCGATGCGGGATTTCGCGTACCCATAGCCGAACATCGCGGTGGAGCTCGCGTGCAAGAGCACGCTCGAGACGCTCCGTAGGAGCACGAGAGCGATCGCTCCGGGGAGGCCGCCGACCGCGAACCCCACGAGGCCGTACAGGAGCGTCTCAAAGAACCCGAAGCCCAGTCCCACCGATGCGCCGAACACCGGGCCGTCGGCCAGGATCGTCATGCGAGCCCGCAGCAGAACGACGCCGAGCCCCTTCAGGCCCTCCTCGACGAACGGCGCGATGACCAAGATCAGGAAGAACTGCCCGGCGGTGGAGTTGCCGTTGAGGAACGTGAACTCCGGGGCTGGAAGCGCCTGGCTCGCGCTGGTGCCGACGTTGAGAAGGATTCCTTCGATGACCGCCGCCACCAGCGTGGCGACGATCGCCCCGTAGACGAACGCGGTGAGGACGGTCCCCCACGAAGCGGTCCGATACCGTTCGGTGCCTCGTATCCACAATAGGTAGAGGACGGCCGGGATCAGGGCCACCCAAAAGAGGATGACGATATCGAGGAAGGCGTCGAGATCGCTCATCGAGGGAAGTACTCGGGGTATCCCTCACTACGCAAGACCCTTGCCCATCCTCCGCGCGCCCCCGGCGTCTCCGAGGGGTTAGCTCGCTCGAGCGCCCAGAGCGGAACGCCACGTTCCGTACCTCGGGCACGGGTCGCGTTCGGAGAAGGGGGCGATTGCAGGTCGGGACGAGGCTCCGAACCGTTGGGAGAGCGGCCCCCTCCCCTCGGCGAACCTCCCGGGGCATCTCACGTCTCCTCCAGCGCCGGGTGCTCGGGGAGCTCTCCGAGCGCGCCGGGCCCCCGATCCCGTTCGAAAGGGAGGGGTGCCTTCAAGGTCCGGTGGGCCGTGGGATCGCCCGCGTCGATGGGGATGACCTGGGCCAGCGCGTTCCTCCACGACGCGACCCACGTGGATCGCAAGGGCCTCGATCTGGTCGCGGGCCTCGTCGCCGGGGTCGTCATCATCGTTCCGCTCCTCGCCGGTGAAGGCGTCGGTTCCATCTCCGCCGGCGTGTTCGCAACGCTCGGCGCCCTCAACTTGTTGATGGCCATCGCGGCTCGACCCCCCGTCGCTCGGTTCCCTCCCCTGGCCGCCGCGGCGCTGTCGAACGCCGCCGCACTCGCGCTCGGCACGATCATCGGGACGACGGGGTGGGTAGAGGTGCCCCTGGTCGCTCTCGGGATCGGGATCATCCTCATCAGCGCCGGCTGGGCGGGCTTCGATTCGATCGGACTGGTGAGCGCGGTCATGCTCGCGGTAGGCGTCGGCATCCCGGGCGGCTCCGGGCCGGAGGCCCTGGAGCGGCTCGTTCTCGCGCTCCTCGGAGGATTCTGGGCGATCCTCGCCCTCGCGATGGCGCGGCCGCTCCTCCTGCGGCACGGGTACCTCGGGTCGAGCGAGGAAGTACAACGGCCCACGGCCTCTCCTCAGCCCTCGGCCCCCGTACCGGTGCCGGTGAGTCACGCGCACGTGCGATACGCGATCCTGGTCGCCGGGACCACCGGGATCGGTCTCGCCATCTCCCTCGCGCTCGGCTTACCGCGGGACTACTGGGTGATGCTCACGATCCTGGTCTCGCTGCGCGCGTCGATCGCGACGACGTTCTCGGCCTCGTTCCTGCGGATCGGAGGGACGATCGGGGGCGCGGCGATCGCTCTCGGGTTCACGATGTTCATCGTGAATCCCTGGATCCTGGGAGCCCTCCTGTTCGTCTTTGCGATGGCCCTGTTCGCGACGCGCTGGGTGAACTACGGGATCTACACGCTGTTCCTGACACCGTTCGTCATCCTCCTGCTGAACCTGGCGTACCCGGGGGCCTGGCAACTCGCGTTCGTGCGGGTATTCGATACGGTGCTCGGAGGGGGCCTCGCGGTCACGGTTGCGACGCTGTGGTGGTTGCGCGACCGAGTGGAGCACACGGGTCCACCGATCTCGGCGAGATCCGGCCAGGGCCCGCCCGAAGACCGCCTCCCGAAGGCGGGGCACCTCAGGAGTGCTCGAGCGCCGTGATGAGGCTCCCGACGACGGCGCTCGCATCCCCGTAGAGCATCCGGCAGTTGTCCTTGTAGAACAGGTCGTTCTCCACGCCGGCGAACCCCCGGCCCTGGCCGCGCTTGATGACGAAGACGTTCTTCGCCTTGTCCACGTCCAGGATCGGCATCCCGAACAAGGGCGAGCCTTGCCGTCGCGCGGCGGGGTTCACGACATCGTTCGCCCCGATCACCAGCACCACGTCGGTGGTCGCGAACTGTCCATTGACCTCGTCGAGATCGTAGAGCTTGTCGTAGGAGACCCCGGCCTCCGCCAGCAGGACGTTCATGTGGCCGGGCATCCGGCCCGCAACGGGGTGGATGGCGAACCGCACGCTCACCCCCTTCGCTTCGAGCGCGTCGGCGAGTTCCTTGACCTTGCGCTGGGCTTGGGCGACGGCCATGCCGTATCCGGGGGCGATGATCACCTGGTTCGCGTACGCCATCAGCGACGCCGCGTCGGCGGGATCGATCGGCTTGAGCGAGCCCTCGATGGCTGTGGCGGCCTCCTCCTTCGCTCCGAAGCCCCCGAAGAGCACGCTGCCGATCGACCGGTTCATGGCGCGCGCCATCTTGATCGTCAAGAGCGAACCGGCCGCTCCCACCAGGATCCCGGCCACGACCATCGCATAGCCCGCATCGCCGAGCTCGCCGTTGACCAGTACGAACCCATCGAGCGCCACCGCGATGCCCGTCAGCGCGTTGAACAGCGAGATCACCACGGGCATGTCGGCCCCGCCGATCCTCAGCGTCAGGAGGATCCCGTAGAGGAGCGTCAACACGAAGAATGGGATCAGCCAGACCGTCGTGGCCTGGACGACCGTGAGGACCCCGAAGGCGAGCCCCACGACGAGGACGGCGAGGTTGAGGACCTGCTGGGCGGGGAAGACGATCGCCCGCTGGACCATCCAGCCTTGGAGCTTGAGGAACGCGACGACGCTGCCCGCAATCGAGATCGACCCGATGACGGCGCCCGCGATGCTGAGCGAGGCGTTGGTCGGGTCGGAGACCGCGGTAAGCAGCTCGACCGCCGCGATCGCCGCCGCCGCGCCTCCGCCCATCCCGTTGAAGACCGCGACCATCTGAGGCATGGCCGTCATCTTCACGACGCGGGCCCAGTACCAGCCGAGACCGCCCCCGACGATGATCCCGATAGCGATTAGCCCGAAGTTCGTGAGCCCGCCGACCAGGAACGTCACGAGGATCGCGAGGAGCATCGCGACCCCGGCCGCGAGGATGCCGCGGCGCGCGGTGTCGGGGGACGCCATCGCCCGGAGGCCGAGGATGAAGAAGATCACCGCCAGGACGTAGACGCCATCGATGAGGGGAGAGTAGTCGGTCACGGGGAACCTCCCTTACGCTTCGAGCGATCGAACATCGCCAGGATCCGTTCCGTGACCACGTAGCCGCCCGTGACGTTCATCGCCCCCATGATCACCGCGATGAGACCGATCGCCTGCTCGATCGGGGAGGTGGCGAAGCCGAGCACGACGATCGCGCCGACGAGCACGATCCCGTGGATGAAGTTCGAGCCGCTCATCAGCGGCGTGTGGAGGAGCACCGGGACCCGGCTAATGACCTCGTAGCCGACGAAGGCCGCTAGGACGGCGATGAGGAGGGCCGTCCAGATGTCCGCGCTCACTTCGTCCCTCCGATCGCATCGCGGGTCGGACCATGCCGGACCTCCCCCTGGGCGACGAGGACGCTGGCGGCGAGGATCTCATCGGTGTAATCGGCGACGAGGCTGCGGTCCTTCGAGAGGAGGAGTCCGAGGAACGACTCCAGGTTCTTCGCGAACATCTCGCTCGCATGGAACGGCAGCGAGCTCGGGAGGTTGAGCGGCCCCGCGATCGTCACGTCATGGTACTGGATCCGTTCGCCCGGCTGGGTCAGTTCGCAGTTTCCACCGGTCTCCGCGGCGAGGTCGACGATGACCGAGCCCGGGCGCATCCCGTCGACCGTCGCGGTGCGGACGAGCAGCGGAGCCCGTCGGCCGGGGATGTTCGCGGTCGTGATCACGACATCCGCGTTTCCGATCGCCTGCCCGAGCATCGCCTGTTCCTGGCGTTTCTCCTCGTCCGTGAGCTCCCGCGCGTAGCCCCCCTGGCCCTCGGCGTTGATCTGGAGCTCGAGGAACTTGGCCCCGAGGCTGCGGACCTGCTCGCCCGCGGCGCGACGAACGTCGTAGGCCTCGACCACCGCTCCGAGCCGGCGGGCGGTGGCGATCGCCACGAGGCCGGCGACCCCCGCGCCCAAGATGAGGACCTTGGCCGGCCGGATCGTGCCCGCCGCGGTCATCATCATCGGGAAGAACTTCGGGCAGAGCTCGGCTCCGATCAGGGCCGCCCGGTACCCCGCGACGGTCGCTTGCGAGCTGAGAACGTCCATGCTCTGGGCGCGGGTGATCCGCGGCAGGAGATCGAGCGCGAACACCGTCACCTGACCGTCCCGGAGCGCCCGGATCCGGTCGAGGTTCCGGCTCATGTTCATGAGCGCGACCAGTACCCCCCCCGGCGGGATCTGGGCGATCTCCTCGAGGGTGGGCGCCTGGACCTTGAGGAGGATGTTCGAGCGGAAGATGATCCCGCGCTCCGAGGTGACCTGCGCCCCGGCGTCCGAGTAGCTCGCGTCCGGGTAGCCCGAGCTCACGCCGGCGCCGTTCTCGATGGCGATCTCGACGCCGGACTTCACGAGACGCTTGACGACCTCCGGAACGAGGGCGACGCGACGCTCCCCCGGGGCTGTTTCCTTTGGAACGCCGATTCGTACCACCATGAAGGTCGACAACGGTCGAATCGACCGAGATTATACGGTTGGCGTGTCCCGCGCGCTCCCCGTCGAGCCCGTATAAGCGCGGAACCCTTTGCGCCGCTCGCATGGGACCCGATATCGACGTGCTGGTCATTGGCGGAGGGATCGTGGGTCTCGCCACGGCACGGGAGATTCTCGTCCGACGTCCGTCGACCCACCTCGTGGTGCTGGAGAAGGAAGCCGGGCTCGCTCGTCACCAGAGCGGCCACAACAGCGGGGTGATCCATTCGGGGGTCTACTATCGGCCCGGGAGCCTGAAGGCCCGGCTCTGCGTTCGAGGGCGCGAGCAGCTCCTACGGTACCTCGGCGACCGAGGCATTCCCCACACCCTCACCGGGAAGGTCATCGTGGCGACGCGCTCCTCCCAGATCGCGCGGCTGGAAGAACTGCTCCGCCGCGCACGCATGAACGGCGTTCCCGGCCTCCAGCGGCTCGATGCGCGAGGGATCCGCGCCCTCGAGCCGGAGGTGCGGGCGTTGCACGGCATTCATGTTCCGGGAACGGGAGTCGTCGACTACGCCGCGGTCTGCCGCTCCTACGCGGCCGACATCGAGCGCGCGGGGGGGACCGTGCGGACCCGAGCTCCGGTGACGACGGTGAGTGCCTCCGTCGAATCGGTCGAGGTGCGTCTAGGGTCCGGCGAATCGATCCACGCTCGCTACCTCGTGAACTGCGCGGGGCTGTATGCCGACCTCGTCGCGCGAGCGGCGGGCGCGAACGTGGAGGAACAGGTCGTCCCGTTCCGCGGAGAGTACTACCTCCTGAAACGGGAGCGCCGGGGCCTCGTCCGCGGGTTGGTCTACCCCGTTCCGGACCCGCGACTTCCGTTCGCGGACGTCCACTTCACACCGACCGTGAACGGGGAGGTGCTGGTCGGCCCGAACGCGGTCCTCGCCTTCGCACGAGAGGGCTATCGCTGGGGAGTGATCCGACCGGGAGAGTTCGCACCGATCCTCGTCTTTCGCGGGTTCATGCGCCTCGCGCGACGGTTCTGGCCGGTCGGAGTGCGCGAGGCGTACCGCTCCCTCGATCGCAATGCGTTCCTTCGCGATCTTCGACGTATGC
>JABEUK010000180.1 GCA_013044425.1 Thermoplasmata archaeon
CTGCACGGCGATGTGGGCCGCGGCCCCGAAGCCGTAGAACCCTACCCGTTTCCCGCCCCCCGAGAGTCGAAGGGCGCGATATCCGATCAGCCCCGCGCAGAGCAAGGGCGCCGCTTCAACGTCCTCCCAGCGCGACGGGATGGGCAGGACGAATCGCGCGTCGGCCACGGTGAATTGGGCAAACCCTCCGTCCACATCGTACCCCGTGAATCGAGCGCGGTCGCACAGATTTTCACGGCCCGCACGACAGTACGAGCATTCGCCGCAAGTCCACGCGAGCCACGGTACTCCGACCCGATCGCCGCGCCGATATCCCGATACCTCCGATCCCACCGAGGCGACCCGCCCAATGATCTCGTGGCCAGGGATCAGGGGAAGTTTCGGGTGCGCGAGCTCCCCGTCCACGATATGGAGGTCCGTCCGGCACACACCGCAGGCGCGGATTTCGATCGAGATCCCCTGAGGACCCGGCCGAGGGGCCTCCGTGCGTTCGTCCGATCGAAGAGGAGCACCCGGCGAATCCAGGACCATCGCGTACATCGAGCTTCGATCGGCCCTCCGCAAGCGGTACTGTCGAAGGCCCGCGAGGGCATTAACTACCGGCGCCCCCCCCGGGGGGATCTCTGGGCGTGCGTTCCTACCGAGGACCGTTAGGCGATGGTCATCGAGCCGGCCATGAAGCCGGCCTCGCCCATCGGGGGGCTACTGTACGGGTTCTCCCCGGCTCCGCAGGGCACGATGCAGAACCACCCGAAGGTGCCCGGGTTCAGGAGATCGACCGTGAACTGAACAACGCTGAGCCCAGGGCTGTAGACGACCAGGCCCAGGTTGGGAATATTGAACGAGTGGGCGACGTTCCCCGAAGGAACGGCATGGACCGGAGTTCCATTGATCATCTCCACGCCCGCATTGACGCCGGCGACCACACACGGACACTGTAGCCAACTCATCGGAGAGTCGAGATCGGTGATCGTGAAGATCACCTCGCCCGTGCTCACCGTGAAATTCGCCGGCGAGTACTGCGGCCAACCACTGGTCGCGTTGATCGAGATTGTGAGATTCATGTACGAGTAGTGGATCGGGGTGCTGGTCCGACCGGAGCTCGGGGGCATGGCCGCGACGAGCCCCATGCCGATTCCGAAGGAAACAAGGATTCCCACGGTCAGGTACGTGAGAAAGAGCCGGGAGGTCGACCCCGCGGTCGAGGCACCCTTCGACGCCGGGTCGGGCCCGGGGGCACGGGAGGCGCGATGCGTCTGCGGATTTCCATCTGGAGTGGCGACCATGGCTGGTGAATAGTAAATGGGACCCCCCCTCTTAAGCCCGCAGTCCACCGTACTTGACCCCGCAGGTCGGGGAAAATCAACACAGGGCTTTTCCACCGCATCGCCGTCGGGACCGGCATGACCGCGAGCGTCACGGCCGAGGTGGGCCCTTCCGATCCCTCCCCCGGATGGCTCGCCCGCTTGCGCGGGCTCTGGAAAGCCGATCCCAAGGGGATGTCCATCGACCTTCTACGCGTGGGAATGGGGATCATTTGGGCCCTGAACACGATCTTCATCCTGGACCCGGCCAATCGATACTTCAGCACCTTCCACGGGGTCGCCCTCTCCTTCGCTCCCACGAGTCTCGGTGGGCCCGCCGTGGCGAATTTCGTAGCGAGCAACTGGTTCCTGTTCGCGTGGATCATCGCGATTCTCACGGTCTACCTCGCCGTAGCCTTCCTTCTGGGGATCACCACACGACTCGCCTGCGTGGTCGGAGGGATCGCGTCGATCGTGCTCCTGGCGACCCAGTTCTTCAGCACCTTCCAAACTCCGGGCGGAACGGATGTGGGTCCGCACCCGCTCTACCTGCTGATCTACCTGGTCCTCTTCGTCGGGGGTGCGGGAAGGTATCTCGCCATCGATCACTGGATCTGGGAGACGGGTCGCGCGCGAGGGCCCCGGCTCGCGCGATGGCTTGCAGCCCCTCCCAAATGAGGGATCTCCTTCGAACCACACGGCCGACCGACGCCCCCATGGCCGTTGGTCCCTCCTGAGGCGCCGCGCACCCGACACGGACGGGAGCTCGAGAGGGAAAAACAGGGCGCTTCAGCTCGCTCCGAGCTGGGCCAGTAACCGATCGGCGGTCCGCTGGGCCATCGCGAGGATCGACATCATCGGGTTGGCTCCGGGGGCCGATGGAAGGAGGCTTCCATCGCCGATCCACAGGCCCTCGATATCGTGCACCTCGCCGGACGGCCTCGCCGCGGACGTGCGGGGATCCCGCCCGGCCCGTGCGCTTCCGATGGGGTGGGCCGAGAACAGCGCGGTCCCGTTGTCCCGAATGCCGACCCGCTCGACCTGAGCGATGAACCGGTCCAACGCTCCTTCCGAGAGCGAGCTCGTTCCATCGCCGGCCTCGGCATAGGGGATCTGGAGGGAGAGCAGCCGAGTCGCCCCACCGGCGCGAAGGATCCGGGCGGTCTCGACCATCCCCCTCACAAGGTTCTGTCGATCCCTTCGCGTGAGAACGTAATCGAAGCGAGGTCGCCCTTCCGAGTCGATAGTGACACGACCTTCGCCCACGTCGCGGACCAACACGATGGGAGTGGCCACGTACTCGATCCGCTCCATGAGGCGGCGGAAGTCTTCGGCTCCCTCCCACGGGAGGGCGATCGCTGAAAGGCCCGGGTGCGCGGGCGCGACCTCGATCCAAGGTCCGTGGGCGCCTGCGTCGCTCGTCTGGAACCGATAGACTCCGATCGTCTGCGGAGGCCCGACCCAGGTCCGCACCGGTGTGGGGAACTCTCCCGCCACCGCCGTGGTGGGATC
>JABEUK010000181.1 GCA_013044425.1 Thermoplasmata archaeon
CTGTTCGAGACCGCGCTCCCGATGGACGGTACGGACGACGAGGCCTGATGCTCTCGGAGTTCCGGCCGGCCGACGCACCTCGGATCTTCGACACGGTGGTCGAGGCGCTCGGCCGACTGCGGCGCGCCGACGACGACCCGTTCGTGGAGCAGGCGCTCAGCGACGCTCGCTCGCAGCTCTCCGAGGAGGAGCTCGATCGGATGGCGCGACTACCGCTGCTCGGAGGCGACGCCACCAGCACGGCCCTGACGCTCCGGATCCTGTTCGAGACCGCGCTCCCGATGGACGGTACGGACGACGAGGCCTGATGCTCTCGGAGTTCCGGCCGGCCGACGCGCCTCGGCTCTTCGAGCTCCTGCAGGAGAACTTCCCCGAAGAGGAGGCCCTGTACGGGATGCGCCCCGAGGCGTTCGCGAAGGTCGTCCGACGCATCTATCGCTGGGACACGCGGCTCGTCCTGGGCTTCCTCCGTCGGATCGGCCGGCCCACGTTCCGCTTCTTCACGATCGAGGCGGGATCCACGATCGTGGCCTCGACGATCCTGTCCTTCGGTCGCAAGGCCGGCTACATCAGCATGGTGATGGTCGATCCCGCGTACCGTCGCCGCGGGTACGCGCGCCAGCTCCTGCACGCCTCCGCCGAGGCCGCGAGGCGCTGCGGCCGGCCCTATGTCGCGCTCGACGTCCTGGAGAAGAACGCCACCGCGCGCGAGCTGTACGATAGCGAGGGGTATCTGCCGTTGCGCCCCGCGGCGGTGCTCGTGTGGACCCCCGAGACGGATCGTCGGGACCGGCCCACGCGCGTCGATCCCGGCATCCGCCCGTTCCAAAAGTCCGATGCGGCGGCGCTCGTCGCGGTCCTGGAGCGCGCGACGCCGCCCGAGGTCGCCGAGGTGCTGCCCGTGAACCCCCGAGCTCTGAACCCCTCCGGCCAGCTCGACGCCATCCTGACGTCGAAGACGAGGGTCTGGGTGCTCGACGAGGGCTCGGGACCGGTCGCGCATGTCTTGGCTACCGTGTCGGATGTGATGGACTCCGGTCACCTGTCCGGGCCGGTCGTGTCCGAGGGCGCGGACATGAACCGGGTGTCCAACCTGATCTCGACCGCGCTCGATTGGCTGACGGCCGAAGGAGCGACGCGGGTCGTCGCGCAGCTCCCTCTCGCCCATCGGGCCGGTCTCGCCGCGCTGGAAGGAGGCGGATTCCGAGTTGCGCACGAGCTCCGCACGCTCTACCGCTCGTCTTCGTAGCCGCTCGGCCACCCCGGTCGACGTCTACCTCTTCCCTGCCGTGGTCGGTGGCGGCCTCGGCGATATCGAGGAGGTCCTCGCCTGCGGGCGGCACCTCGAAACGGCGGGATTTCCCCTCACGCTCTATCGACGGCGCGGCCGTCCCCTGCCCCGGTCCGTGGACGGCCCGTTCGACTGGCCCGCCCACGCGCGCCGATCGAAGATCCTCGAACGGGGACGGGCTCCGACCGCGGTGACGGTGAGCCCGTGCTGGGGGGTCAGCGCAGCTCCTTCCCGCCCCGAACCATTCGGACGCGGTGGTGTCTGGGAGGAAGAGTGCGCGGACATCGAACGGGCGTACGGGCCGGAGCGGACCCTCCACATCAGTTTGGAGGAGTTCGCGCGCACGCTGACGAGCCGAGAGGAGACGGTCGAACGGTACCGGGAAGGAGGCGTTCCGTCCCGGAAGGTCCGCCGGCGGAGCCGAACGGCGAAGTTCGCCCGTGAGGTCGAGCAGTTCCACGACGCGCTCGTACGCTATCGCGCCTTCGATCGGCCGAACCTCCTCCACCTGTACTCCACGTTCCGCCCGCGGCGAAGCTTCGCCCGCGAGTTTCCCGAGGCCGTGCAGTGCGGGCCGCTCCTCTCGGGTCGACGACGAGTCCGGCATCGCGCGCCCGGAGGCGCACGTCGCGGTGCCTGGGTCTGGTACGCCAGCCCCGCCAGCTCCCACCGACTGCTCGAACCGATCCTCTCGGGCCTCGGAGCGCGCGCACCGACGAGCGCGATCTCCATCCACACGCCGCGGCCGATGCCCGGGACGGTCGATCGTCCGGCTCGAGGGGTCGTTCGCACCGTCCTCGGGCTGGAACCTCGCCGAAACTGGCAGGACGAGTTCGATCGAGCTCGAGTGCGCATCGTGACCGGGAGCCGAACGTTGCTCGAAGCGCTCGAGCTCGGGGGTCCATTCCTGTACTTCAACGGCCTCATCGGAGATCGGAGGCCGCATCGACACCGACCCGAGAAGATTCTCGCGCTGCTCGATCTCGGTCGACGAGGGCGGGTCGACCCGGGTCTCCTACGGGATCTCGACGATTTCTCCCGGGGACGCCGCGTTCGCGAGATCGTGATGCACGCCGATCAACGGCTCGACACGTGGAGGCGCTTTCCCGCGTTTCGCCCGGGGCTGTCCGAGTTCCCGCCCGGATACGAAAACGCCGGCACGCTCGTGACCGCCGTGGTTCGGTCCCTCGCCGAGCGGACCGGACCGGTCGTCGACCTCGTCCGCGAGGTCCGGTCCGGTCAGTTCCGGCGGCCGCCGGTACGAACCTCGACGGGATGAACGCCGGGTCCGCTGACGCACTGCCGCTCGGCAACGGGTCGCCGCGTGACCGAATCCACTCCCCTTGCGCCATCCGCCGAAGTCGGGTATCTCCCGGAGCCGATCTTCGAGAGACCGCCGATCCTGACGCGGGTGCTCGAAACCGCGGAGGACAAGATCCGCGAGCCCCTCGCACGTCGGAAGTTCTTCCAGCGGCTCTTCCTGCTCGATCGCGACTGGATGACCCGCATCACGATGCTGATGCTGATCGGCGCGATGGTCTGGGGAGTCATCGGCGGCCTCGACGCCTACGGCTTCCAGAGCCAAGCGTACGGCTACGCGACGTCGGGCACGATCGCCTTGACGAACCAGGAGATCTACTCCTCGATCACGCTCCACGGTCTGCGGATGCTCTTCGGCTTCGCCCAGCAGCTGGAGATGGGGCTCTTCGGCCTCCTCGCGATCAACGCGATGGGCGTGAAGCCCCGCCACAAGTGGGCGTTGTACGCCTCGGTCGGGCTGATCAACGCCTCGATCATGCTGCTCGAGGGCCCGTTCTACGTCTGGCCCGCGTTCAACGACAATTACTTCCCAGCGCTCGGCTGGACGTTCTCCTCCCCTCTCGGCATCCAGGGCCAGAGCGCCTACGCCATCAGCCCGCTGTGGTTCCTGGGCTGGTACGCGCTCACGGCCGCGGTCCTGATCTGGGCCGGGTGGATGCTCGTCCACTTCCGCGACTGGCTCCGCTCGCGTCCGGCGGGCGCCGCCGGACGCCTACCGGTCTCGCTCCTGTTCGTGTTCGCGACCGTGATCCTGATCCCGATCACCTACGGCCCGCTCCTCGTCTCGACCACGTGGGACATCGGGACGTACTACCTCGGCTGGGGGCTCGACCCGCTCGTCAACCAGGTCATCTTCTGGATGTTCGGCCACGGGATCGTCTACGTCCTCTTCCTGATCCCGGTCGCCGCGCTCTACCTGCTCATCCCCATCCTGTCCAAACGGCCGATCTACAGCTACCGGTTCGCGATCCTCGCGGCGGTCCTGTTCATCCTCCTGACGCCGCTGCTGGGCATCCATCACCTGTTCCTGACGGCGCTCCCGACCTGGGCGACGTACACGACCATGGTGATCTCCTTCTTGATCATCATTCCGAGCGCGGTCACGTTCTTCTCGCTGTGGATGACCATGAAAGGCGTCCGACGTTCGCAGTGGGAATGGAACATCGTCGCGCTGTTCGCGCTCCTCGCGTTCGCCGGTTCGATCGCGGGCGGGCTCTCCGGACCCGACGTCGCGACCATCGGCGCGAACGTCGATCTGCACAACAGTCTCTTCGTGCTCAGTCACTTCCACACGATCACGATCTTGGCGATCGTGACCGGTGCCTACGCGGTCCTCTATGCGGTGTTTCCGCTCCTGTGCGGACGGCTCTGGTTCTCCACCTGGCTCGCCCGGATCCACTTCCTCGCCACCGCGATCGGCGGGATCATCATCGTCGTCTGCTTCGAGGGTCTCGGCACGCTCGGCATCCTGCGGCGGCAGATCCTGTTCCCGAACCTCCCGGCCGTCGACCTGTACAACGTCCTTCTCTTCGCCGGGATCATCGTCATCCTCGTCGGGCAGCTGTTCTTTGTCCTCAACGGCTTCCTGACCGCGTATCGCGGCCGACCGATCGTGACCTCGGGCCTCTCCTTCGATGAGGCGATCCGGACGGCCGCCCGCTCGACCTGCGTCGGATCGACGGTACCGGTCCAGGACCTCCCCATCCAGCGGAAGGTGACGCGGGCGCGCCGCGAGCGCGTCGAGAAGCTCTGGGTGGGGAGCGTGATCGTGCTCATCGTGATCGTGCTCGCCGCGGCGACGCCGCAGGCGCTCTCGGTCACCAACGGCATCACCTCGGCGACGAATGCGCCGGCAGGTTCGGAGTACATCACGCTCTCCGGGCAGCAGTACTACTGGACCGTCCACGAGACCGGCCCCATCCGGGGGACGTTCGACAACGCGATCGTCGCCTACGCCGGACAATGGATCAGTGTCAACGCGACCGCGACCGGCGCCACCCAATCGCTGTACATTCCCTTCCGTTCGTTACCGATGGTCAACGTCCAGGTCGTACCGGGATCAGAATCCCACGCGCTCTTCCAGGCGCCTTCGACCCCGGGGGTCTACGGCGCGCCCGACGGGGAGTTCGACGGACCATGGTTCGGCCAGGACGCCGCCGCGCTGATCGTACTGCCGAGCTCGGGCGCTTCCGACCTCTCCACGTTCCGGGCCGGCGGGGGCGCGGGGGACATCTACAACCCCCCGGTTCTCACGGCCGCGAGCGCGAACCTGGTCGGGGACTCCGAAGGGCTGTTCAACCACTCGATCCCCGGGCCGACCCTCTACGCGGGCGCCGGGCTCGTCTCATTCCGCTGGGAGGTCCCGCTCTCGAGCATCGGGACGAACAACTACCTCGTGAACGTCACGTCCAACGACCCGAACGCCCAGCAGCAGTACGTCATCGATCACAACTACACCCTACCGTACCCGGTCGGGATCTACGAGATCACGGCGACCCACGGTCTGCGGCTCGTGACCGCTCCGCAATCGCTGCGGATCGATCGGGTGGTCAACGAGAGCCTGCCGCTCGCGAGCGGGGTTTACCTCTACGGACTCGTCTCGCCGGTCTCGTACTCCTACAATCCGGACGGGCAGTCGAACGGTTCGACCGGCTCCCAGCTCGGAGAGGTGATGGGTCTGTGGGGGGTCCTGTGGGTGGGTCCATGAGCGAGGCCGTGCCCCGGCCGAGCGAGCCGGACCCGGAGCCCGCGAACTCCTGGCGGGGGCCGTTCGCGATCTTCGGCTACGCCGTGGCGGTCGCGGGAGGGTGGGCGGTCTACGAGATGCTCGCGTATGCCGATCTTCCCACGTTCACCGTGGCGATGCTGCCGACGGTGACGGGGATTGCGATCGCGCTCGCCGTGTTCTTCTGGATCGGATCTCGCGCGCCGTCCAACGAGTGAGAGCGGAGCCGTGCATGGGCCGAAGCGTGGCGACCGCCCGCATCGGACGCGCGTTCTTCGATCGACCCACACGACGGGTCGCCCGAGAACTGCTCGGGACCACGTGCTGGGTCCGCGGCGAAGCCGGAGTGCGTTCCGTGCGCATCGTGGAGACCGAAGCCTACGTGCGGGCCGATCCGGCGAACCATGCCTACCGCGGGCCGACCCGACGCAACCGATCGATGTTCGAGCGTCCGGGAACCCTCTATGTCTACCGCATCCACCAGGTCGTCTGCGCGAACGTCGTGACCCGCCCCGGGGAGGCCGTGCTCCTGCGGAGCGGCGCGCCGCTCGGTGGGCTGGAAGGCTCGGGCTCCGGTCCCGGGCGGCTGTGCCGGCTGCTCGGCTTGACCCTCCACGATGATGGCGTCGACACCGCCCGAGGGTCTCGGATCGGGTTCGCTTCTGGCCCGGACCGAGTGGGCCGGATCCGGGTCGGCCCGCGGGTGGGCATCAGTCGCGCGACCGAGCGGCGGCTGCGCTATCTCGTGGACGGTGATCGGGCGGTCTCGCGTCCGAGGCGGCCGAGAGCCCCTACTTGAGCTTGGCCCAGTCGTAGTGACGGCGCCGGGCCGTCGCGCCGAACCCGCACGAGGAGCAGACGGCCTTCTGGCGGTGGTAGGAGTGGCGGCCGCAGCGGCGGCAGATGACGTGGACGATCTTTCCTCCGCGGCGCGCCGGTGTTCCTTTTCCCATGGTCCTCTCCGTCCCGTTACGGCGAGATGTACACGATCGAGTCGCCTCGCAGGAGGGTCATTCCGCTGTGCGGGGTGACCTCCTCCGCCACGACCTCCTCCGCCGAACTGAGCACGAGGTTCAGATGCTGGTCGTAGGCGTCGAGGACGCCCCGGAAGGAGCGGCCCCCCTTCATCTCGACCAGGACCCGCTTGTGCAGGCTTTCGTGGAGGGCTTCGAGCGGCTTCATCTCGGAGCGGCGCCGAGGTCGGAGACCCCACATAACGGTTGCCCCGACGCGGCGCCGCCGTCGCGGCCGCGCGAGCGGGGGAGGCTCCGGAGGAGGGCGAGCAGCAGATGCCGATCCGAGCCGCCGCCCGTGCGAGCCGTTCTCGTCCGCGGGAGCGATCCGATGCGGGCGAGCCGGCGCGCGATCCGCGCGACCGATTCCCGCCCATCGATGCGCACGAGGCGGCTTCCGAGCAGGGGTCCCCAGCGATCCGACCATAGGACCCGTTCCAACTCCCCCACCCGCGCGTGGAGCTCGTCCAATCGTGCCGGGTGCCCTTCGGGAGATTGCCGTGCCCGCCGACGCCGCACGGACGGCGGAGTGTCGATGAACGCGATCCGGTCGGGAAGCCCGAGGCGACCGGATCGCAGCGCCCGATCGACCGATCCCCCGATCGCGCTCAGGGCCACCGGCCTGGCACGTCCGAGCTCTACCAGCCCCCAGGTGTACGTGAGGGTGCCGAAGACGCCGGTGTCCAGGTAGACGGTGCGGCCCTGCCGGGCGAGATCGCGCGCCTGTCGCCATCGACGGACGTCCTCCCGCAGGAGTCGACGCTCGATGCGAACGAGCTCGGGGGAGGAGCGGTACTCCAGAGGCACGCGACGGCCGAGCCGAACGTACGCCTCGGGCAGGGTCGCCCCGCCGCTGAGCGCGCCCGCGGCGAGGGAGACCGCGCTCTTTCCGGCCGCCGATGGCCCTTCGATCGCGACGATCGCACCGACGCTCATCGGCGCGGGACGTCGGGCGGAGCCATGAGGTCGGCGACCGGCTCCGGGGGCTTTAATGGATGTCACCGCTCGCCGGACCGTGAGCGGCGAGACCCCGCGCGCCGAGCATCGCCATGCCCACACCGCCCGCGTGCTGGATACGAGCTCCCTAACGGAGCTCGCCGAGGAGCTGAGACGGACCCAGAGCGACCCGGAGGGGGTCGGCATCATGACGCGCAAGGGGCGCATCTACCCCATTCGCCTCGACGAGGTCTCGTTGAGGGCCGCGGTGCTCCTGAAGCAGGAGATGCTCGCCGTGGGCGGGGATGCCTCCCATGCTCGGGGCGTCGCGGACCTCTCCGTCGAGCACAGTGCGGTGGTCCTGTTGGCGACCTGGGGCCAGTACCAGCGGCTGGTCCCGAAACTGCGGCGCCAGCCGTTCCGTCTGCGCGAGGTCGCGGAGGAGCTGGAGGAAGCCCTCCGGAATTACACGCACCGGGGTCCGCGCACGATCCGAGGAGCGCACCGCTCGCTCGTGGTCGGAGACCGGCCCCGAGTCCTGGGCGTCGTCAACGTGACCCCGGACTCGTTCAGTGACGGGGGGCAGTACCTCGATCCCGAACGCGCGATCGCGCAGGTCCTGCGGCTCGCCCAGGAGGGCGCGGACGCGATCGACATTGGAGGAGAGTCCACCCGGCCCGGCGCGACCCCCATCACTCCGGAGGAGGAGTGGCGGAGGATCGGTCCGGTTCTCGACGGTCTCCACGAACACCTCGACCGCCTCCGCATCCCGATCAGCGTGGACACGCGCCACGCCGAGGTCGCCCACCGGGCGATCGAGGCGGGCGCCGACATTATCAACGACGTGACGGGGCTGGACGCGCCCGAAATGCGCCGCGTGATCCAGGAGCACCACGCGGCGGCGATCCTCATGCACATGCGGGGAACGCCCGCGACGATGCAGCTCGACACGCGCTACGCCGACCTACGGGCGGAGGTCTTCCGATCGCTCGCCCGCGCCACCGACCGGGCGATCGCCGAGGGGATCCCCGCGGATCGGCTGATCGTCGACCCGGGCCTCGGGTTCGGCAAATCCGCGGAGCAGAGCCTCGAGCTCCTCACCCACGTCGGCGAGCTGCGGAGCCTCGGGTACCCGGTCGTTCTCGGCGCATCACGCAAGTCGATGCTCGGAGCGGGGTCCAGCGAGAGCCGCATGGAAGCGGGCCTCGCCAGCGCCGTGCTCGCCGCGTGGAACGGGGCCGACCTGCTCCGGGTGCACGACGTGGCCGCGACGGTCCGGGCGCTTTCGATCGTGACGCGCTCGCGCGCGCGGACGCGCCCGGAAGGCGAGGAGACCGAAGCGCTCGCGCAGCCCGAGGAGATCGAACGCTAGCCCGGCTTCGTCGTCGCATCGGCAGGCGCGTCGACCTCGAGGACGAGCGAGCCCTGGTAGCCGCAGTTCTTGCAGAGATAGACCTGCCCCGTGATCATCCCGGCGACCAGGAAGATCTCCGGAGAGCGGCATTGCGGGCAGAGGAGGAAGGACTCACGCTTCTTGTGTCTCAGGCGCGTCATCGTCCCCTCCATCGGCCGGAGGCGGGAGGCTGCCCGCCGGCGCATCCTCGGTGACCGTCGTCAGCGCGACCGCGTCGCGTACGGTATCCCCTTCGTCGAGCCGGATCACCCGGACGCCCATCGTATTGCGGTCCTGCGAGCGGATCCCCTTGACCGCGGCGCGGATCGTGATGCCGTTCTGGGTCGTGACCAGGATCTCGGAGTCGTTGGTGGTGGGAAGGACGGCGACCACCGAGCCGTTGCGGCCCCCCGTGCGGATGGTCCGCACGCCCTTCGCACCGCGGCTCGTGCGGCGGTAGTCCTTCGTCTCGCTGCGCTTGCCGTACCCTTCGCTCGTGAGCGAAAGCAGGTACGGATACTCGGCGCTCACGGGCGACATGGCGACGACGTGGTCCCCCTTCTCACCGGAGAGGCGGACCCCGATCACGCCGTACGTGGCCCGTCCCATCGGCCGCACGTCCGAGAGCGGGAAGCGAACGAGCTGGCCGGCGTGGGTGGCGAGGATGATCTCGACCTCGGGCTCGGGGATGTGGGCGACATCGACGAGCTCGTCGCCCTCCTCGAGCAAGATCGCCTGGATCCCGCTCGTGCGGATGTTCTGGAACTCGTCGAGCTTGGTCCGCTTGACGATACCGCGGCGCGTGGCGAAGAAGAGATCGCCCTCGCTTTCGATGTCCCGGACGGGCAGGAGCGTCTGCACCCGCTCGCCCTCCTTCAGCCGCTCGAGCAGGTTGATCAGCGCCTTGCCCTTGGAATGCCGGCTTCCCTCCGGCAGCTCGTAGGCCTTGAGGCGGTAGACCCGCCCGAAGTTCGTGAAGAACAGCACGTGGTCGTGGGTCCGGGTGACGAACGTCCGGATCACGATGTCCTCCTCCTTGGTCTCCATCTGGACGAGGCCGCGTCCGCCGCGCCGTTGGCGACGGTACTGATCGAGCGGCAGGCGCTTGATGTAGCCGTCCCGGGTGACGAGGACGACGACATCCGTGTCGGGGATGAGGTCCTCGAGCGTGCGCTCGGTGAACTCCGGAACGATCTCGGTGCGCCGCTGGTCACCGAACCGGTGCTTGAGATCGGCGAGCTCGGCCGTGATGAGCGCGTCCCGCTCGGCCGGCGAGGTGAGGATCGCTCTCAAGCGTTGGATCAGCGCCTCCTTCTCCTCCTTCTCCTTCTGTACGGCCTCGCGTTCCAAGCCCGTGAGCCGGACCAGTCGCATGTCGAGGATCGCCTTCGCCTGCTCGCTCGAGAGCAGGAACTTGCCCATGAGGCTCGTCTCCGCGGCGGCCGCGTCCTTCGACCGCCGGATGATCTTGATCACCTCCTCGATGTGATCGATCGCGATCAGGAACCCTTCGAGGAGGTGCAGACGCTCCTCGGCCTTGCGCAGTTCGAACTGGGACCGGCGGGTGATGATCGTGCGGCGGTGGGCGAGATGGAGCTCGAGCAACTGCTTGAGCGACAGCACCTCCGGGCGCCCACCGACAATGCATAGGTTGATCACGCCGAAGCTCGTCTCGAGCGGGGTGTGCTCGAAGATCCGGTTGAGCACGATCTCGGCTTGCGCGTCCCGCCGTAGCTCGAGTACCACGCTCGTTCCGTTCCGGTCGGATTCGTCCCGCAGATCGGTGACCCCGTCGATCCGCTTGCTCTTGACGAGATCGGCGATGAGCTCGAGCAGGTTGGTCTTGTTGACCTCGTACGGGATCTCCGTCACGACGATCTCGTTGCGTCCATCCCGCTCGCGAGGCACCGCCGTCCCGCGAAGGTGCAGCGTGCCGCGGCCGGTTTCGTACGCCTCTCGGATCCCCTCGGTCGACAGGGCGCCGCCGGTCGGGAAGTCCGGCCCCGGGAGGACCTTCATGAGCTCGTCGAGCGACGCCTCGGGACGCTTCAGGAGCAGATGCAGCGCGTCGACGACCTCGCCCAGGTTGTGCGGCGGCATGTTCGTCGCCATGCCGACCGCGATCCCCGCCGATCCGTTGACGAGCAGGTTCGGGAGCTTGGAGGGCACGACGCGAGGCTCGCGCAGCGTCCCGTCGAAATTGTCCGACCAGTCGACCGTCTCGCTCTCGATGTCCTGGAGCATCTCCTCCGCGAGGGGGCTCAAGCGGGCCTCGGTGTAGCGCATCGCGGCGGGAGAATCGCCATCGATCGAACCGAAGTTCCCCTGCCCGTCGATGAGCGGGTAGCGCAGGCTGAACGTCTGGGCCATGCGCACGAGCGCGTCGTACACGGCGAGGTCTCCGTGGGGGTGGTACTTTCCGAGGACGTCTCCGACCGTTCGCGCGGATTTGCGGTAGGGCCGGTCGTGGGTGGCACCGGACTCCCACATCGACCAGAGGATCCGCCGGTGCACCGGTTTGAGCCCATCTCGACCTTCAGGCAGCGCGCGCCCGACGATCACGCTCATGGCGTAATCGATGTAGGAGCGGTGCATCTCTCGCTCGAGCGGCTGCAGGTGGATCCGGTCGCCGTCAGAGTCGGGCGGCGGCACCGGCTCGACCGGGGCGGGTTCGGTCATGCGCGGGCTCCTTGGGCGTGCGCGTGGAACTGACCGGCGATCTCCCGGTCGGCGACGCCGAGGAACTGATCGCGGGTGCCGGGAGGGATCGTGGCTCCGCTCGCGACCTTGTGCCCGCCGCCTTCGCCCCCGACCGCCTGGGCGGCGATGCGGCAGGCCGCCGAAAGATCGAGACCGCGAGCGACCAGGCGAAGGGTCCCCCGAGCCGAAACCTTGACCGGGCCGGCGCCTTCCGAGAAGACGACGACCGGGCGATCCGGATCGAGCAAGTAGTTCATGGCCAATCCCGCCTGCGTTCCTGCGAGGGTCGTGTCCGGGCTCGCGAACCACTGCAAGGCGCTCATCGAATTAAGGCC
>JABEUK010000182.1 GCA_013044425.1 Thermoplasmata archaeon
GAGCTGGATAGTCCGCCCCGGGACGGCCTCCCTCGGCGAGGACCGCACGAGCGCCTGGTGGAGGAGATCGGGGTGGATCGGACCCATCACGGTCCGGTCGGCATGGAGCCGAAGAAACCCCCCACGGGAGATCTGGATCCCGCCCTCGCCCGAAGGGTGCGCCATGCTCGCCGAGTCCTCAGCGGGCAGATAAGCTTCCCGAAATGGTCGCCCATCCGGAGCGAGGCGCCGACGGGCGGTTCGCGGCAGATCACCCGGCCCGTGGCCGGACCGCACCCCGGGTGCGTCTCCACGTTTTATCCTCCCATGATACGCGTCCGTCCGTACGATGCCCGACGCTATCGTCTGCGAGAACCTCGTCAAGGTGTATGGAGGTGTGATACGGGCGGTGGACGGCGTTTCGCTCGACGTTCCGGAGGGCGAAGCGTTCGGACTGCTCGGGCCCAATGGGGCCGGGAAGACGACGATGGTCTCCATCCTGACGACGCTCGTGCGGCCCACGTCCGGGCGGGCCATCGTCGACGGCCTGGACGTGGCGAAGCACCCCGAGGAGGTTCGCCGGCGGATCGGTCTCGCCTTCCAGGTCTCGACGGCGGATGGGGAGCTCACGGGTCGGGAGAACCTCGAGGTAGCCGCGGGACTCCAGGGGATCCCGGCGCCGGAGGCCCATCGCCGGATCCGAGAGCTGCTCGAACAGATGCAGCTCGCTCCCGCGGCCGATCGCCTGGTGAAGGGCTATTCCGGCGGGATGCGTCGCCGGCTCGAGCTCGCGGTCGGTGTCGTGCACTCGCCGAAGATCCTCTTCCTGGACGAACCGACCCTTGGTCTCGACCCACAGGGACGCGCCGGGTTCTGGGACTACATCCGTCACTTGAGGAAGGATACCGGGGTCACGCTGTTCCTGACCACCCACTACCTGGAGGAAGCCGATCAGCTCTGCGAACGCCTCGCGATCGTCGACCACGGGAAGATCGTTGCGACGGGACGGCCGGACGAGCTCAAGCAGCGCACCGGAGGCGACACGGTCGTGGTCAAGCCGAGCCACGGCGAGGATCTCGCGCCGATCCTCTCGGCGGTCCCGGGGGCGCTCGCGGTCCAGGTGATCGCCGGAGCGTATCGAGTCAAGTGCGACCGCGGAGAAGCGATGGTTCCGCTGATCGTGACGGCCTGCGACCGGGCGGGCGTCGAGATCGCGAGCGTGGAGATCCGTAAGCCCAGCCTGGACGAGGTCTTCCTCGAACTCACGGGACGGGAGTACCGCGAGGAGGATACCGAGCACGGTGGGTGGGCCTCGGAGCGGCTGGGTCAGATGCGCGGGGGTCGACCGTAATGCTGCGCGAGCTCGGGGCCCTGCTCCGCCGGGAGTGGCTCCGGTACATCCGGACTCCCGTATGGATCATCTCGAGCCTGCTCGTTCCCATCCTCTATCTGATCCTCTTCGGACAGGGATTCAACTACCCGGGTGGACCGGCCCAGTACCTCGGCGCCCCGAACTACATCTCCTACTTCGCCGCGGGCATGGTCGGATTCGTCGCGCTGACGATGTCGCTGTTCTCCGGGGCGAACGTCATCTTCGATAAGGGGCTCGGGATCGTCAAGCGTCAGGCCGCGACCCCCGCCCCGCGGTCGGTGATCTTCCTCTCGCCGCTGATCTTCCGTTCCCTGATCGCGCTCCTGCCCGCGTTCCTCGTCCTGGGTCTCGCGATCCTCCTCGCCCACATCCCCGGCTTCGTGGGCCTGACCATCTCCGGATCGGTCGGCGTTCTCGGAGCGTTCGAGATCGTGATCGCCGTCCTCGTGCTGGCCCTGATGTTCAACGCGCTCTTCCTCGCCTTCGGCTTCGCGCTCGAGAGCCCGCAGTCGTACTTCGGGATCGTGAACCTGTTGAACCTTCCGATCCTCTTCACGTCGAACGCGCTCTATCCCCCGGGAGTCGGTCCGGACTGGCTCCATCAGATCGCCGAGTACAACCCCGTCTCCCTCTGCGTCAACGTCCTGCGCGAGAACCTCTTCGGTTCGAGCTCGTACTACCCGTACATCCCGGAGGTCTACCTGATGGGCCTGCTCGCATGGGCCGCCGCGTTCATCTCGCTCGCCGTGGTTCTCGGACGGCGCGCGCTCCGCACTCCGTAGGCGCCGGGGCTAGACCCCACCCACCGCGAGGAATACGAAGTAGCCGCCGAACGCGAAGATCAGGGCCGACGTGCCCCAATGGATCCACGGGCGGGCCGATGGATACCGGCCGACGCCCTTGTGGATGAGGAGTGTGAACCCGAGCACGTAGACCCCGATCGCCCCGAACAGTCCCGCGAACAGGAGCGCCCCGCCCGCGTAGGCGAACGCGAGCCCGGCACTGAACCACCAGAGAATCTGGAACGGGTTCCCTAGCCCGAGACCGAAGGCCTGCAGGTACACTCGCCAACCCGGCCGGCCGAACGGCGTCCCGTTCTCGCGAGAGCGCAGGACCAGCAGTCCGAAGCCGATCATCGCGACGGCCCCCAGGACATACACGTACCGAACGTAGTCCCCCAGGTCGATGACGGAGCTGAGCCCGTAGACGATGGCGGCGAGCACGCCGTCGGCGCTCAGCGCGCCCATGCCTGCGAGAAATCCACGCTTCCACGAGTCGACGGAGACCGACGTGATGAACGCCGTCATGGGCCCCGGTGGAGCCGCCAGCGAGATGCCGAGTACGATCCCGAGTAGGATCGGGGCGAGCAGGATCACTCCGACGGAGACCCTCCGCTCCTAGAGGCCGTATCGGCCCACATGGGCGCTGCGGCCTGCGCGTTAGCGTGTAGCATACGCCCCTCTTGGTCCCGAAACGGCTGCGTTGGGCTGACCGAGCACGGACGCTCTAGATAATGAGGGGCGTCGGCTGACGCTCCGTAGGTAGTATCATGACCCAGACATGCCCGGACTGCGGAACCCCGGTAGAATACGTCGAGCGAGCGGCTCAGGTGCTGACGGGAAGTTGCGCGGAGTGCGGCCACACCCTCACCATCCTGCAGGCCCCGGGAGGCGACGTATCGAATCTCCCCGCCCGCGGATCTAGGGTGGCCCGGAGTCCGGATACTGAGGAGGGTTCCGAGATCGGAGGGGACCGCCCGAAGTGCGAAGACTGCGGCTCGACACTGTCCTTCCGCGTCATCGGCGGCGGAGGGGTAGAAGGGATATGCCCGGGCTGCCAATCGAAATTCAGCTACCTCCCGGCCGGCGCGGAGCCGGAGAGCGCTCCCCGGATGCGTGGCCCGCGGGGACGCCCGGCGCCCGGACGAGACTCCGACTTTGGTGCGCCGCGCACCCGACCGTGCCGAGAGTGCGGCGGGCCGCTCCGATTCTCCACGAACCCCGACGGGACCGTCGCGGGGGAGTGCGGCTCCTGCGGGAACAAGTTCACTCTGCCGCCCCGGCGGGACGACGAGGGAGGACGCGGCGACCGGGGCGGCGGACGGCCATTCAACCGCGGCTTCGCGCCGCGCTCCGGGGGCCGAAGCGGGGGCCGCTATCCTCCGGGCGGGGGACGCGGCGGTCCCCGC
>JABEUK010000019.1 GCA_013044425.1 Thermoplasmata archaeon
GCCGGATCGCGCGGAGGGACGAGCAACCCGGTGAGGCCATCGTGAACCACCTCCGGAATGCCCCCCACGGATGTCGCAACGACCGGCAGCCCGGCGGCCATGGCCTCCAGGAGCACGAGACCGAACGGCTCCATGTGGGAGGGCAGGACGAAGAGGTCGGCCGACGCATACTCGCGCCGGAGGGCATCCGGAGGTACGCCTCCGGTCCAGACGATCCGGTGGTCGATATGGAGCTTACGAGCCAACGTTCGAAGGGCACCGCCGCCTCCCCAATCCTCCCCCACGATCCGGAGGGTGACGCTCTCGCGCTCCTTCATCTCGGCCAAGCCCCGGAGAAGATCGGGGAGCCCCTTGTGGTCCGGATCGATGCGCCCGACGTAGAGCATCGTGAGCGACGCCGAAGCGGGCCGCGGAACTCGCGCCGGCAAGAAGTCCTCCGTATCCACTCCGTTGGGTATCACTCGGATCCGTGCGCGATCCACTCCCAAGGCGGCGAGTGCACTCCCCTCCCGTTCGGTGAGAGCGATCACCCGGTCGGCCCCCACCAACGTGCCTCGAGCGACGGCCCGAGCATACACCCCGGGACCCGAGCCCGGGTCAAAGTGGGGCGTGACGACGAGCGGCGATCCTCCCACGCGTTGGGCGATGCGTCCGACCCAGGTTGGAAAGCGGCCGAACGCGTGGGCATGGAGGATCGCGCCCCGGGAGCGCACGGCATCGAACGCCATTCCGGGTGCGCCGATCGCGAGCCCGTGGGGAGCGGAGAAGGCGCGGAAGGCACGATGTCGACGGACCGGGTACGCCATCCCATTCGGCCGAGCCGGAAGTCGCGTGAACGGTCGGTCTCGGTAGAGGTCCGACGTGACGATCTCCACCGCCACGCCGGCGCGGTCCAAGTACGTCGCGAGATCCCGAACGTGCCGCTCGACGCCACCGATCGCCGGTGGGAATCGTTGCGTGATCTCGATGACTCGTAGCCCGCTCGCGACAGGTCCCGAGGATTGCGGGGTCATGGAGCAAGAGGCTCCGCTGTGGGACGATCGGCCCTGGCCCAGGGCCAGAGCCAGGGGACCGGGCGCTCGCGATCTCGCACGAGTTCGAGCACCCACTGGATGAGGCTCACGGTGACGATCGCATCGAGTATCTCGAGCGACCACCCTCGGACGGCACCGTACGCGGAACTCTGGTCGAGGTTGCTGAGCGTCGCCCAGAGAGTGGTGTCGAGGGGGGTCACGAATCGAGCGCCGAGATCGTTGTTGACAAGGAGGAAGACGAGCGAAAGTACCCAGAGGTAGGTGAGGAAGGACCTACGGCTCGAGTGAAATGCGGCGATATCAAGTACCATCAGCGCGAAGAGATAGATCATGTACTGTTCGTAGAGACCCCAGCGAAGCAGTAGAAAGATCGTCGTGACGAGCAGCACCGCGCGCAGCTCGGTGCGGGGATCGTTCGGTCGTATCCAGCGCGCTCCGACCCACCCTGCGACGATCACACCCGGGACATAGAGGTACGCGAGTCCGGTGTACAGGTACGGGATGGCCTCGATCGCATAGAGGAACGGGGGACTGGCCAGGATCCCCGCGAGATTCATCCCGCCCCCTCCTCCGTACGTTTGGGACTGCCCCGTCGCGAAGATCCCCGTGAACTGCCACCCCTCCGCTACGAACACGAGGGCACTCAGGGCGAGCGGTAGGACGAGCGCCACTAGGAAGGTCAGTCGACGCGGACCCCGGGAGCGGAAGACTTCGAGGGGCAGGTAGATCACGGGCAGGAGCTTCACGAAGATACCGAGCCCGTAGAGCAGATTCCGCTGGAGGGGTTCGCGATAGAGCAGCGCCGCCAGGATCACGACGACGACGAGCGAGTCGAACTGCCCCCAGATCGCAGAGATGATGATGGCGTAGGGAAAGAACGACCAGAAGGTGAGCGCTCCGAGCGCGGCGTCCCTTCGTCCGGTCCACCGAAGTACGAGGGCGTACAGGAGCGCGGCGGTGAGGACATCGGCCCAGATCGGCGGTTGCTTGATCAGGAAGTACAGCACGAATCGGTTCCCTCCCCCCGCGACCTCCCAGAGTCGATACAGCTCACCGAGCAGTGCGGGCCAAAACGGAAGGTACGCCGCCGAAGGGAGGGTCGAGGTCAGGAAGGCGAAGCTCACACCCGGAACGTCCGGCCAGAACGAGACATACGGATTCACCCCGTTCGCGACGGCATGGCCGGTCCGGATCCAGACCTCGAGGTCGTACGGGTTTCCGGTCCAGAAGGAGAAGGCCTCCCGGATCAGGAGCCCCGCGAGCAGGACCTTCCACGAAACGGAGGAAATCTTCAGAGGGCCAACCTCGCCCGACCGGAGCCAAAACTGCCTATAAATGAGGGATTCGTCCCTGTTCCTGTCGAGCGGCTCGCTCGCTACCGGAAGGGGCGGGCCGGGAGGCATGAACCACCGCCCCCCGCGACGTGGCCCATCCGGGCGGCACGGCATCTCCACCCGAGGGCGAAACGGGCGATCCGATCTCGCCGAGTTACCGCGTCGTCGCGTACCCGGGGAGGTCGCGAACGGCTCCCCCCAGGTCCCTCCTCCGAGACGGGTTCGAGCCGCTCCGAGCCCAGGTCTTTCACCGATCCGAAAGGGCGCGCGTGCGCCTTCCGCACGACCTAGTTACGGCCACCGACGGAGCTTCGCCTTGACCGACCGTACGGTGGCCCCCGGGGCACCCATCGTAGAGTACGCCCGCCCGGGTTCGCACCGTCGGTTTATTGCCCCATGAACTCTACCGGCCAGAACTGCTCCGGCCGCGGTGAGAGCCGACAGCCCGGCACGATGCCCCATGGGAGCGCAGGCTGGCCGACCGTGATCGCGCATGGCCCCCCCCGCACGAGGTCCCGCGTTACCGCGTACATTACGATCGGGGTGGCCGCGCTCATCGTTGTCGCGAGCCTCGGGATCTTGGCTATCGGTCATCTCTCGAGCCCGGGCACTCCGGCCTGCGCGATCTCTCGGAGTGCCTCGCCGGCCACGCAGACCCCGATCCAACACCTGTTCATCCTGATCAAGGAGAACCACGCTTTCGAGAACTACTTCGGGGCGCTCCCCGGTGTGATCGGATTCCCACCGAACGGATCTCTGCCGGTGGCCTTCGGCAGCACCCAGGTCGTTCATCCGTTCGCCCTCACGGGCGATTCCACACCGGACCTCCCCCACACTCAGCAAGCCAATCTCGCCGACCTGAACGGAGGAGCGAACAACATGTTCGTTGCCGAAGCGAACGCGTCCGGCGTAGCGAGCCCGGAAGACGCGGCGGGCTACTACACCGCCCGGCAGCTTCCGGACTATTACGACTACGCGCAGTACTATGGGTTGGCGGACCGGTTCTTCACGGGAGTGCTCGGGCCCACCGAGCCCAACCGAGTGTTCGATCTCAGCGCCTACGTCGGAAGCTGGAATGCGGACTCGACTCCGCCCGCGAACGTCACCTCCCACCCGACCGTGCTCGATCAGCTTACCGGCCAAGGGATCCCTTGGAACTACGACTATGCCGGCTCACCCATCGGCCTGACCGCGGATCTCTTTCCGTCCCTGCGCGACTCCACCTGCAACTCCGCACGGATCCTGCCCATCTCCGACCTTCCGTCCCAACTGCGTACCCCGGGGGGTCCATCGGTGGTCTACATCGATCCGTCCATGAGCGCGCTCTACAGCGAGCACCCTCCTGAGAACGTGACCCTGGGTGAAGAGTGGTCCGTCGCCGTGATCAATGCCATCCTCGGAAGTCCGGAGGCCAGCTCCTCCGCCATCCTGGTCCTCTATGATGAGAACGGCGGGTATTGGGATCCCGTGGTCCCTCCGATCACCTCGACCGGCCGGGATGGATTTCGCGTACCGCTGCTTGTCCTTTCCCCCTGGACGGAGCCGGGAACGATCTGTTCGCAATCGCTCGATCCGGCCTCGATCCTACACTTCATCGATCTCAACTGGGGGCTGCCATTCTTGAACCAGCGCGTCGCGGACGCCGCGAGCTTGTCGTGCCTGTTCAACTTCTCCTCCACCCCCCGATCCCCCCTGCTCCTTCCGACCAACGTGAGCCTCACCGTATCCCCTCCACCGGTGGGCAGGTTCCCCCGCGCCGGGATCTCGGCGACGCGAAATGGTTTTCCACCGTTAGGGGGCTCCCTTCCGGCCGATCCAGTAGGGACCTCCTCCGGACTTCCGTTCCTGCTTCCCTCTTGGTTGATGCTCAGCACCGCTGCCGGGTCGGAGCGATCGACCCCGAGGGGGGCTATGTGGAGACTGAGCCGTAGCCGGCCGAAGCCCCGTCCTTGTCGGTACGCCGGCGTGGGCGTCCAAATCCGACTCGAGTTCGGCCGGGACCGGGCGGGGGGATGCGCCGCCCTCGGATCGCCCGGCGGGTCGAAGCCGCGAGCGTCACGCACGCGCCGGGGA
>JABEUK010000183.1 GCA_013044425.1 Thermoplasmata archaeon
CCCGCCCCGACCGCCCGTGCCGCTCCGGCCGCTCCTATGGCGGCCGCTGGCGGCGTCCAGGAATTCAAGTGCCCCTCCTGCGGCGCCCCGCTCAAGCCGGTCTTCGGGGAGACGGTGATCACCTGCGACTACTGCGGGAGTTCGGTCTCGCTCGGGGGGAGCGGGTGGAACGAGATCTCCAAGCACACCATGCTCGTGCCGAGGCTGACCGATCCGGACGCGATGCTCGGGATCGTCCGGGCCTTCATGGACACGGGGTTCTTCAACCGGAAGAAGTTCGAGGAGTCGAAGGTCGTCGATCACAAGCTGTCGATGATCCCGTACTGGATCCTGCCGGTCTCGGCGAGCACCAACTACCAGTACACGGACGTCGCCGTCGGTGTCGGATCGACCGTCGCGACGATGGCGCTGAGCGCGGCGATCGGCGGCGCGGTCAACCGAGAGATGGGAGGCGGGGGCATGTTCATCCCGATGATGGCGGGACCTAGCGTGAACCCGACTCGACAGGACACCATCACGGGGGAGTACGAGTACCCCGTCCTCGCCGTTCGTGCGCTCTCGAACTACCAACCCAAGGACTACGCGTTCGCGCTGACGGAGCGCACGTTCTTCGACCGGAAAGGCGTGCCGAGCGGTGCGCCGATTCTGAACGGGGATCTCACGGAAGAGGCCGCGAAGAACGCGGCGAAGGCCTACGTCACCCAGCTCCAATCCGAGCAGGCCCACAAGCGACACCGCATGGTGAGCCACTTCCAGTCGGACGTCCAGGTCTCGGAAGGCGAACTCCTCCACGCTCCGATCTGGCAGGTTACGATCGAGCACAAGGGCGGCACGGTGGTCTTCCTGGTCGATGCCCACTCCGGCCGCGTGATGAACGCTCCCGCGTAAGGGGCCCGCGCGCGCGCGACGGGTGCCCCGACGCCCCTCGGACAGGGTCGGGTCACTCGATCGATCCCTGACGTCCCTGGCGCGAGCGGATCTCGTCCTCGTAGAATCGTCGCGCGAACTCGGCTTCGGCCGGGCCGATTCCTATGGATCCGGTACCCGGGGCGCGGAAGTACGTCAGGAGGGAAGCCGCCGCCGCGAGCTTCACCGCGCGAGACTTGAGGCGCGGGGAGAACTTCGGATGTTCGGTGGTGCGCAGGGCCTCCTCGGAGACCGTGCGCAGGCTCCCGTACAGTCCGCGGTCGAGGCGGACCGATCGCGAGGGGAACTTGCCCGCGAGCAGTGGATGGCCCGTCTCGATCGCATGGACGAGCGTGAGGTGGTCGTGGATACGCTCCCCGAGGGAGAAGTCGAGCTCCCCGAGCTCGAGCCGCTCCGCGCTCGCCTCGACCGCGCGGAATCGCTCCCGCGTCATGGGGTGGAAGCGCAACAGCATCCGGTCCTCGAGCGCGGCGAAGTTGGGGTCCGAGATCGTGGTCCAGTAATCCTGCGCCCCGGCCGTGCGCACGTTGTAGTTGACGCTGAAGAAGGAGTGGAAGGTGTACGGCCCGACCGTTCCAAACGTTGTCTCCCACTTCACCTCGCGCTGCTCCATCACGAGCTTCAGCGGCTCGACCATGCCCCGGTACTTGAACCAGTCATTGAATTCGGGCACGATGAAATTGAACGTTCGTCCGCTGTAGGCCGCGCCGACCCGAAGGAACTGCACGGGTGTGATCCCGCCGCAGTACCGGTTACGGCCCGGGAGCCCATGGGGCGGTACTCCGCTCTTCGGGTTCCCGCGGATCATGTCGTCGATCGAGAACGTCTTCCCCGTTCCCGGCGGTCCGAAGAGGGCCAGATGGAAGCCGGTCGATCCCGTGGACCGGCCGGTTGGGGCGAGGAGCGGGACGTCCGCGAGTGCGTACTGCTGGAGGATCGCGATCAGCGAATCGAAGTACAGCGCCTCGCCGAAGAGCCCCCGAAGGTAATCGGCCAGCCGTCCGATGTCGAACGTCGCGCCGAAGTCGATCGTCTCGTCGAGCCGGTGCGTGAGGATCTCGCGTAGGCGCTTAAGGAACTCCGAGTCCATCGATCGGATCTCGGCGTGCTCGTCCGGGACGGGCTGGAGCGCCGTGGGCTCGAACGTCTCGGACCGCGCTACCTCCTCGAGGAGAAGCGCCCGAAGCTCCTCGGGATAGGCGACGTGGTAGCAGCGGTCCGTCTTGCCCTCCGGCAGATCGATCAGAAGGCCCCGTCGCCGCAGCCGTAGGATCAGGCGGCTCGGGTCCTGAAAGACGCGCTCGCGCAACAGGCGGGTGCGCAGCTCGGAGAGGCGGAACGTCGCACCCTGGGTCGCGATCCCCCGGATCCGGCGCCGACGGTCCGCATCCTGCACGACCGCGGCCAGCACCCGCGCGATCGGCAGGTCGGCATCGGCGATCTCGACGCGCGGAGCGGGGGGCACGAAGCGGTACGAGTGCAAGACCACCTTATTAGCTACCGTTCGAGCTGAGGAAGCCGTGCGTCGGTACGCATCGGCCTACGAGCGCGAACTCAAAGACCTCCTCCAGGGAGATCCCCGGGCCGTACGCGCCTACGCCAAGGGACTCGAGCCGAGCGATCGCACCGAGTTCGAACGCATCATCGACGAGCCGTTCCTCGTGATCCGTGCCGCCGGCTCCCTCGGGCTGGACCTGATCGCCCTGCGCCGGGAGTTCGCGTTCCCCCTCGAGGTCAAATCCTCCGCGGAGGAGACGATCTATTTCACCGCCGCGGGAGGCCGAGGGCTCGTCCAGCTCGAGGGCCACCGCAGGGCCGTGGCCCGAGTGGGGCTCACGGTGCTGTATGCGTACCGCAGGGTAGGCTATCGCGATCCCGACCCCTGGCGGATGTACATCGGAACGAAGGCGCCGATCCGGGGCATCCTGAACCTCGTCTGCCGCCGGCTTCCCACGCTCGACACCACCCGGGAGGGCAATGCGATCCTTCACTGGGAGCAGGGAATGCCGCTCTCCCGATTCCTCTCGACGGTGAGGTTCCTCACGGAGACGCCCAGCGTGGAGACGGCGACATGACGGTCCACGTCAGCGCGCTCGGGCTCGGTCGGTTCGGCCGACGCACGGAGGGATGGCTCGACCTCGCGACGGAGGCCGCTACCCTCGCTCTCGAGGGGCTCGGGCGCAAGCCGGTGGACCTGCTCGTCGTGAGTAGCATGCTGACGGGCGTGGTCAACGGTCTCGAGGGTATCGTCCCTCGGCTCGCCAGCCGGATCGGCATGGAATCGACCGCGGGATTTCGCGTCGACGCGGCCTCCGCCTCCGGCGCGGCCGCCTTCCAGGCCGCCGTGATCGCGATCGAGTCCGGCCGGTACGAGCGCGCGCTCGTGGTGGGCGCAGAGAAGATGACCGGCTCGACCACGGCGGGGGTGACCCGGGCGCTCGCGAACTCGTTGCACCCGAGCGAGGTGGCCGCTGGAGCGACCATGCCCGGGCTCGCCGCGCTCATCGCGCAGCGCTACGGTGCTCGGTACGGCGTGTCCCCGTCCGTGTTCGACCTCGTCAGCGTTCACATGCGGGCACGGGCCGCGCTGAATCCGAACGCCCAGTTCCGGACCCCCGTCCGCGTC
>JABEUK010000184.1 GCA_013044425.1 Thermoplasmata archaeon
CACGTACTACCGCGTGCGGCGGCCGTCGCCTCGCGGAGCCCTGCCCGCTCGCCGCCTCGGCACGCCGGCGGAGGCGTGGCTGTCGCACGACCGCCTGGTCGTCTTCGACGAGCGGGCGGTGGACGAACTGGGGCGCTCCCTCGCCTACGGAAGCAAGCTGGGCGATCGGCTCGAGCTCAGCCTGATCGAAGGGACCTACCTCGCCGACAGCGGGCAGCTCCACCTCCGCGATGGGGCCAGCCGGCGGGCGGTCTCCCGGGAACGCCTCCACCGGCGCGCCCGACGCCTCGATCCCTACTTTGACGAGCGGCTCGCCGCGTATACCGCCCTGCGAGGTCGCGGGCTCGTGGTCAAGACCGGATTCAAGTACGGGGCCCACTTCCGAGCGTACCCGCGCAGCCCGGAGCACTCGCACGCGCGCTACCTTCTGCGCGCCGTCCGCGACAAGCACATCAGTTCCTGGCCCGAGGTCTCCGGCGGGATCCGCGTGGCGCAGGGGGTGCGCAAGGAGTTCCTGCTCGCGGCCGTGCGGCCGAGCGGCGAGGTCCGCTTCCTGTCGCTCGAGCGCATTCGGCCGTAGGCCGCTACGCTCCGTCCATTCCTCAGCCGCGTCGAGGAGCACGCTTCGCCGGGCTCGATCGCTCCGGGGGAGGCAAACCGGTCTCGAGGAGGTGGGCGAGGAGCACCTCGTGCTTGCGCTCGTCGGACTCCATGCTCTCCCACAGGACCGCGAGCACTCCCCCGAGCTCGGTCGACACGCCCGGGCCCGTTCTCGATTCGGCCTCGTGCTCCTTCGCGATGAGCCGCTCGATGTCCGCCCGAGTGACGCCGGTCGCGACGGTGCGATGCAGGCCGCGGTCGAGGTACGATGCGATCGACGCGACGATCTCGGCGTGGCGCAGGCTGTCGGAAGCGATCTGCCGGAAGATCGCGCGGGTCAGTTCGTCCCGCGACTTCTGCGCGAGGCGCATGCAGTCCGCTACCGCGGTCTGCTCGAGCATGATGCGCGCTCGCAGGAACCGTGCGAACTCCGGGTTCGTCGGCCGCCCGGGGTACTCTCCGCCGGTCAGCGCCGGCGGGGCCGGGAGGCGCGGTCGTCCCGCCGAGGAGAGATCTCGGGCGGCCTCGAGGAGCAGGACGGGAGCGATGTCGCCGGGATGTTCCGCCGAGACCAGCCGTTGGGCCACGAGGCGCGCGACGCTGCGGACCTCTTCGTGCGTGCTCGCGTGCGCGAGCGGGCCCCGCAGGCGCTTGCCGGACAGGTACTGGGAGATTGCGGAAGGAGCGAGCCCGAGGAGCTCGGCGGCGCGGCGAGCCGGAAGTCCGAACGTGTCGACGAGCTCCCGCGCCACGAGCGCTTGGGTCAGCTGCACCCAGAGGGCCGGAGAGGCTCCGGAGGAGGGCACGCTCTACCCTCCTCGCTCCGTGACCGCGCGGCCCTACGCGGCGGGTCGGACCGTGGCGCTCGGGCCGGCCTCGGCGAGGACGCCGTCCACGAGGAGGGCGTGGAGCGAGAAGCCGCGGAGCATCTGGTCCCACATCTGGCGTCGAACGGTCGGCGTGTTCGCAAAGGCGGCGACGATCTCGCCCACCCACTGGCTGTGCTCCACGTCGGCCGTGACGTGGAGTCGGTAGTACTCGAGGTGCTCTTCCTTCACGCCGTAGTGCGAACGGAACGCCGGTAGGAGCCGCGCGCACAGCTCGACGTTGGGGGGCTCGGACGATCCCGCGGCGGAGATGTAGAACGGGCTCTCCCGGTTCGTGTAGAGGAAGTCATCGATCGCCACCATCGTGCTCGGAAGGAGCGCAGCGGACTGGACCTGGGCCCGGGGGACCCCCAGGCCTTCGCAGAATCTCAGCCAGAGCTCCGGGTGGCCGGGCTCTTTCCCCTTCGGGTCGCCGGCCTCTTCGACGAGCTGGTCGAGCACCATCCGCCGGAAGCGATCGTTCTTCGGGTCCCAGCCGACGCGGGCGAATCGCTCCGCCATCGCGATCGGGACGCACGCGAGCCAGGGGTAGAACTGCTGGACCCACGCCTGGACGAGGGGCTTCGGCGCCTCGCCGGTCTCGATCGCCGCGAAGAACGGGTGGGTTGCGAAGGGGTGGTTCTTCATTTTGAACTTCGTGAGCTCGTCCCGGAATCGCTCCCCCTCGAATCGGTCCCACGGCGCCTCGCTCATTGGCGCGGGCAGTTGGCGTTGGGTATTTGGTCGGCAAGGTTCCGTGGTGAACCCCGCCCGTTATGGAATCGGGACCGACACCGGAGCCATGAGCCGCAGCGCTCCGTTGCGTCCGCTCGTCCCGGCGTACGGCCCTCTGGCGGGGATCCGGGTCCTGGACTCCGCCCGGTTCGTCGCCGGACCGTGGGCCTCGACGCATCTCGGAGAGTTCGGCGCCGAGGTGATCCATGTGGAAGGCCCGCCGTTCCATGCCCCGTACTCCGATCCTACGCGAACGCTCGTCCCCATGCTCCCTCCCGGCCGGCCCCCGGAGGAGCAGGTCTCCGAGTCCTGGGTGCAGTACGCGCGCAACAAGCTCTCCCTCGGCCTCGATCTGCGCCGACCGGCGGGCCGACGGGTCTTCCTCGATCTCGCTCGGCGCGCGGACATCTGGATCGAGTCCTCCCGGCCCGGCACCTACGAGAAGCTCGGACTGTCCGATCGCACCGTTCGCCGGGTCAATCCCCGCTTGACCATCGTCCACGTCTCCGGGTTCGGCCGGACGGGCGACCGGGAGCGGGTCGGGGCCCCGTCGTACGATCTGACGGCCCAGGCGTTCAGCGGTTACCTCTCGCTGCAAGGCGAGCCCGATCCCGCCCCACCGATGCGGGCGGGGACCGCGCTGAACGACACGCTGACGGGCCTCGGCGCGGCGGGCGCCGCCCTCATGGGGTACATCCAGGCTCAGAGGACGGGACGGGGCCAATCGATCGACGTGGCTCAGTACGAGATCGCCTTCACGCTTCTGGAGAACCTCGCGCTCGACTACTTCGCCCGTGGGGTGGTCCGGGGCCGACACGGATCGGCCCATGCCCGCCTGCATCCGTACGATGTCCATCGCGCGCGCGACGGGTGGGTCGTCATCGCGGCCCCGAACACCGACGCCTACCTGCGGCTGAAGCGGATGGTCGGGTTCACCGACCCCCGCTACGATGACACGAGCTACCGCACGGCGCATCGGGGCCCGGTCGACCGGGCGATCGCGAGATTCTGCCGAACGAGGACGCGCGCCCAGCTCGAGGCGCTCGGCCGACGCTACGACATCGCGCTCACCCGAGTGTACGACATCGCTGACATCGCGCAGGACCCCCACTACCGGGCCCGGGGGATGCTGCTCGACTGGGAGGACCCCGTCGCGGGCCCCGTTCGCGGGTCCGGGATCGCTCCCAAGTTCAGTGACACTCCCGGAGGGGTGTGGCGCGGGGCGCCGTGGCTGGGCCAGGACAACGAGCGGATC
>JABEUK010000185.1 GCA_013044425.1 Thermoplasmata archaeon
CTCCGAGAGTGCCCTCCGAGGCGAGGAGCCTTCGTGGTTCTATCCCCCCGGGCCCCGCGTCCCCTGCCTTCCACTCGTAGAATCCGGTGGGCGTTGCCCATCGGGCCGACGTGACGCGATCGAGGATCTCCCCGTAGCGGCTGGAGGACTGGCTGCCGGAATCCGTGGAGATCCAACCTCCCAGTGTGGAGAACTCGAAGGAGAGCGGATAGTGCGCGAACGTGACACCCCGCTCGCCGAGGAAGCGCTCGATGTCGGGACCGCGCGCGCCGGCCTCGAAGTGCGCGGAATCGGTCCGGGGTTCGATGCCGAGGGGGCGGCTCAGTCGGCCGAGGCACAGGGTGATCACGGCCCGATGGGTCCCGGTAAGGGGAGCCACCCCGCCGACGAGGCTGGTGCCGCCACCCCAGGGAACCACGGCCAGGTCGCTGTCCGACGCGAATGCGAGGACCGCCTGGACCTCGCCGGGCGTAGCGGGCCATACCACCGCGTCGGTGGTCGGAACGGAGGGGCGGTCGCGCCAGGCGATGAGTTCCTCGTACGATCGGCCGAAGGAGTAGCATACGCGATCGAGCTCCTCGATCGAGACCGGACCGGACAGGCGCGCTCGCAGCCCTTCCACGTCGGCGGGAGTGAGGCGGCTCGCGGCCGCCGCAATCGGCCGCTCCCGAGGCAGGCGTGCGGGCGGGGTTGCGGGTCCGAGCTCCCGTTCGAAGTACTCCTCGATGGCGCGGATCCCTGCGGGAGGATAGGCGAGGCTGCCATCGCCCCATCGAAGGGGGTCCGAAGGCAGGGTCGGGACCGGCGGGCCCGCAGGTCGCTTGGAACGCATGGCGGGGCAACGTCTCGGGACGATAGATGCTTGCGTCCGGCCCGGAGCGGAGAATTATCTAGCTCGAGACCTACCCCCTCTTCCGATGACCGAAATCCGCGCGCGCGCGGGAGTGCAGTTCCGGGACCGGATCGGGTCTCCGATCGTAGGCAACGCGCCGAAGGTGCTCCTGCTCGGCAGCGGCGAGCTCGGCCGAGAGATCGCCATCGAGGCGATGCGGCTCGGAGCGGAGGTCATCGCGGTCGACCGCTACGCGAACGCCCCGGCGATGCAGGTGGCGCACCGCCATCATGTCCTGCCGATGACGGACGCCGCCGCACTGCGGGCGCTCGTCCGCCGGGAGGCGCCGGACGTCCTGGTCCCGGAGATCGAGCAGATCGCGACCGACGAGCTCCTCCGGCTCGAGGAGGAGGGCTGGACGGTCATTCCTCGCGCCGCGGCGACCCGCGCGACGATGGACCGGGAGCGCATCCGACGAATCGCGGCCGAGAAGGCCCGGGTCCGTACGAGCCGGTTCGTCTTCGCCGATACCCTACCGGAGGCCCAACGTGGAGCGCAGGAGATCGGCTTCCCCTGCGTGTTCAAGGCGATGATGTCGAGCTCGGGCCACGGCATGAGCGTGGTGCGCAGCCCCGACGGCGTGGCGGAGGCCTACGGGGAAGCGAGCGAGCACGGACGCGTGCGGAACGCCCGCATCATGATCGAGGAGTTCATCCGCTTCGACCGAGAGGTGACCATGCTCACGCTGAGGCACTACGATCCGGCCGGCCAGATCCGCACGACCGTCATGGCGCCGATCGCACACGTCCGGCCCGGTACGCTCTACCACGAAAGTTGGCAGCCCGAGCCGTTCGCTCCCGAGGTGGAGGTGGCCCTACGGGAGACCGCCACCCAGGTCACCGACCAGCTCGGCGGGATCGGGATCTTCGGGGTGGAATGCTTCGTCGCGGGGAACCACGTCTACTTCAGCGAGGTCTCACCTCGACCGCACGACACGGGTCTCGTGACCCTCGGCAGCCAGTGGAACAGCGAGTTCGCGCTCCACGCCCGCGCGATCCTCGGCCTGCCGTACGTCGGCCCGGAACCGACCACCCCCGCCGCGGCGCGAGTGATCCTCGGATCCGAGGCGGGATGGGCCCCGAGCTTCGGCGGCCTCGCCGAAGCCCTCGCGCCCGTCGGGGTGCGCATCTTCTTGTTCGGCAAGCCCGAGACGTACAGCGGTCGCCGCCTCGGGATCGCCATAGCCAGCGCGGCCACGACCGAGGAAGCCCGTCGGCTCGCCGACAGCGCCGCCCGCACGGTCGAGGCCGGGATTGTGGTCGAATCGCCCGGCTCCCCGCCCCCGGGCCACTCGGCCTGAGCCGGGCGGAGCCCGCTCCACCGTCGAGCTTATGGGCCGAGGAGGGGTCGCGGGCCCCGGCCATGAAGGACAAGAGCGAGCTCGATCGGGTGGTGCTCGGGGAAACCCGCATCGTCTTGACACGCGATCTGTCCGTCATGAATCCGAACCTCGCCCCCGGGGCGCAAGGGCTCGTGACGGCCAAGCTCGCCAACTACACCCTGAAGGTCCAGTTCCCCCGCGTCACGGTCGGCATCGGCTGGCAGGACTGCGAGATCGTCGATGGAAAGACGGGCATGCCCACCGACGCCGAACAGCCCCGGATGATCCCGCGACCGCGCGCGATGGGCGAAGAGTGAGCTCGTAGCCCCTTCTCCGATAGGGCGGGGTCCGTACGTTCAGCCCTTCTTAGAGGGGGTCCGCCGTCAGGAACTCGAGACGGTTCCCGAACGGATCGAGTGCGTAGAACCTTCGATATCCGGGCAGCGGCGCGTCTTCGAACGTTCGCGATCCCGCTTCGTCCAACCGTCGGCGGAGGCCCTCCAGATCGTCGACCAGGAAGGCGGGATGGGCCTTCGCGGCCGGCCGGAACCCGACCTCGACGCCGAGATGCAGTTCGTTGAGCCCCAAGGCGTACCAGAGGCCTCCGCGGGCCGCGAGGTCGGCGGGTTTGGGTAGAGGGGTCAGGCCCAGGAGGCCCTCGTAGAACGCGCTCGCGGCGGCCTCTCCTCCGGGGGGGATCGCGAGCTGAACATGGTGGAGC
>JABEUK010000186.1 GCA_013044425.1 Thermoplasmata archaeon
CGTAACGGTGGTCGCTCCGACGGCGGGCGGGATCATGGGTGGGACGATATCCTTCAGCGTGGGAGGTACCGGGACGAGCGCCACCGCGGTGTTTACGGGTCTTGCGCTCGGCGTGCCGTACACCATCTCGTTGCCCGTGGGAAGTTACTCCGTTCGCGCCTACGCCGTGGGCACCCCGTACGGGGCCCCCGCGAACGCGACCGGATCCCAAACCATCGCGATCGTGCAAGGCAACCTCGCCTCGACCCTCACGCTCGCCTACGCCCTCGAGTACCGAGTCACGGGCACACTGGCCGGGCCCACGTCCTCCACCATCCCCGGAGGAGCCAGCACGGACTTTTCCTTCCGGCTAACGAGCAACAGCACCGGCCCGGAGACCGTGCACTTCGTCGGAAGCCCGTCCTACTGGAACTTCACCTTCTCTCCCTCCACGGTCACTCTTCCGGCCGGCACGGCCTCGGGCGCCGTGAACATCGGGGTCACCATCCGGGTGCCGGCGGGCGAGCTCGTGGCGCACCCGCCGATCGTGCTCGAGATCGTCGCCTCGAACGGGACGATCCTTGCCCGGGTTGCCCCGAGTCCGATCGTTCATGTCGTGCCGTACTACGGTCTCTCGCTCGGTTCGTCGCCGTCGACCTCCCCGCCCCAGGTCGCCCCCACGCGGATCCTGATACCGTTCTACATCCTCAACACGGGCAACATCAACGAGACGGCCACGATGAACGTCGTGGACGGGACCCGGCTCGCGAATCTCGGCTGGTCGTACAGCATCATGGGCAACGCGGGGGTCATCACCGGGCCCGTCCAGCTCGCCGCCGGTGTGAACACCACCTACATCCTCAACCTGACCGCTCGCAGCTCGATCTTCATCCTGCCGGGCTCGGTCACGATCAGTGCGGTGACGTCCTCCGCGGACTCGAGCCTGGCGCGCACTTCCCAAGTGACGGTGCCGGTCGTCTCGATTTCGGTCGACCGGACGACCATCCAGCTCGTGGGAGCGGGAGTAGGTAGTCCCCCGACGACCTTACCGGGCTGGGTTGTCCCGGTCCTGGTGTTCGTCCCGGCGATCGCGCTCCTCGGCCTCGTGGTCGTCTGGCGCTGGAACCGCACGCGCCGGTGGGAGCGACGATGAGGGGAAACGCTCGCGACCGCAGGGCCGGCCCGGTCCTCGTCGCGCTCTTACTGACGACCCTCCTCGCCGCGGGCGCGATCGGTTTCGTCGGATGCGCGGCGGCCGGCTCGACCGCTCCACCCCGGGCTGGGAGCCCCATCGCCACGGCCGCGTCGGCGCCCCTGACCGGATCGGTCACGGGCCCGACCGTGCTCGGATACAACGCGACGCACTTCTACACGATCAATGCGACCGGGGGCCCGGCGTACAGCTCCTCGGGCGTGATGATCGGGAACATCACCTACTACATCAGCCTCAGCGCGACCAACTTGACCAAGGTCTCCATGAGCCCCACGAAGGGCGCGCTGATCAACTCGACCGCTCAGTTCAGCAGCCTCACCGTAAGTAACGTCAGTGAAACGGTCACGATCCACGTGATGATCTCCTCCGTCTACCTCGACCAGAACCAATCGATCAACCTGACGTACGACGTGCTCGTCGTGAAGCCCTACACGCTCACGGTGACGATCACCGCCGGGCCCAACTCGACGATCCTGAGCTTCATGATCGATATCTATCTCGACGGCTCCTACGCCGGCGACTACAAGGTGCCCACGCTGACGCCGAGCGAGGTCTACACCATCAACTGGCTCTATGCCTCGGCGCCCCTCTCCGCGGGTACGCACACCTTCACGCTCGAGATCCCAACCGCCGACAAAGGCCTCGTCACCTTTGCGAACGGGCAGGGTAGCTACTCCTACTCCTTCTACATCACCGGGCCCGCACCGGACTACACGCTGTGGATCGTGCTCGGTGTGGTCGCCTTCGTAGCCGTGGCCTTTATATCTCTCATCCTGGTGGGCGGCCGCCGGCGGAACCGGGGCCGTTCGTAGGCGGGCCGCGGGCAGTTGGAAGATCCATCATGGCAGAGGCGTCGACCCTCGAATGCACCAGCTGCGGCAACGCGTTGCCCGTGAAGGGCTCGACCCAGTTCGTGTGCCCGGGTTGCGGGGAGACCACGATCGGTCGGTGTCCGCGCTGCCGCGATCAGAGCGTGCTCTACACGTGCCCGAAATGCGGGTTCACGGGGCCTTGAGCGGGCTGGGAGGTCGAGCGATGGGTCAAGTGGCCGTGCTCTTCCGCCTGATGCCCACGGGCGTCGAGACGAACATGGAAGGGATCGCGCAGGCGGTGCGTACCGCGCTTCCCGAGAGCGTTCGGGTCCGCGGCATGCAGGTCAAGGACATCGCGTTCGGGCTCAAGGCCCTCCTCGTGAGCGTCATCATGACGGACGAGGGCGGCGTTCTCGACTCGACGGAACAGGCGCTGGCGAAGATTCCCCATGTAGAGTCCGTCGAGGTGATGGAGGAAGGCCTGCTGTAAAGCGGCGCCTCCTCTCCCCTCCGTGGATCTCTTCACCCACGTCCTGGTCGCCTACCTCATCACCTTCGGGATCACGGGGCTCCAGCCCGGATACCTCGCGGCCGGCGCGCTGGCCGGTGGGCTCCCGGACGCGGACGCCCTCTTCTTTCCGTTGAGCAAGCGCTGGCCGCTGTTGCGCCATCACGGGATCACCCACTCGCTGCTCGGGGTGACGGTCATCGCGGTCGCGGGCGCCTTCGTCGCGCCTCTGATCCTCCCGGGGAGCCCCTGGATCTACTTCATCGTCATGGAGATCGGAGGCTGCGCCCACATCCTCCAGGATGGGTTCACGAACTTCTCCGTGCCCCCCCTCGCGCCGTTCTCCGAACGCAAGCTCGAGCTCGACGCCGACCGGGCGATCAACTTCCTCACCCTGATCGTGAGCGTGGTCGCCTTCTACCTCCTCCTCGGGGTCGAGCGCAACAGCGTAGCCTACTCGATCTACCTCGGCACCCTCTGGGCCCTCGCGGGGTTCTTCATCGCGTACTTCGCGCTGCGACTCTCGGCCCGACTCTACGTCGGTCGTCGCCTGCATCGTCTCGGCGACTACGATCACGTCGTCCCGACGTCCAACCCGTTCGTGTGGATCGTGATCTCCGAGCGCAAGAGCGCCGAGCGGATGCGCACGAGTTTCGCCCGGTACGTCTTCGGACGAGGCATCACCCGGGGTCCCCTCACGGTGGACGTCCCGCTCGGGGCCCCCGGATCCCCCGATCGGCCCGTCACGAGCGCGGAGGACGCGCTCGAGCGCTCCTACCCGCTCGCGCGAAACTCGAGCCGCTTTCTCGCCGACAGCTACCACTTCGGCTACGTGCAGGACGACGACGCGACGGGGTATCTGGTCACCTGGTACTCCCTCGAGTTCGGCGCGTTCGGCCGATCCGCAGCGGTGGAGGTGCGCTTCCCACGGAGCGGCGGGACGCCCACCGTGAAGCACGCGTTCCGGCGGATCCCCGCGCTCTGGTCCGTCTGACCGTACGATCCTGGACGCGCCGCACGCCACCCCCCACGGGCCCGACCGGTGGATCCACCGAGTCGGGCACCCGCCCGGCACGGTCATATTTTGCCCACGGCTCCGAGGAGGGCACGGATGGCCGCCCTCACCTTCGATCTGTGGCACACGTTGATCCAGCTGGCCCCCGAGGCCGAGGACCGGTACATCGGGCTGCAGGAGGCCACCCTGGCCGAGATCCTCCGGACCTCCCCTCCCGCGCCCGGGCGCGGGGCGGAACGAACGATGGATCCGGCCGATGCCGCCCACCAAGCGTGGTCCTCGGCGCTCGCGCGCAAGGGCCAGGGTGCGCCGATCTCCGAACTCGCCCGCGTCGCGGCGAACCACGCGGGACGGCGACCGGAACCGGAGCGCTGGGTCGCGGCCATCGATACCTTGGTGGAGGCCCAGCCCTTCGAGGAGGTCCCGGGAGCCCGCGACCAGCTTCGACGGCTGGTCGACGAGGGTTACCGGATCGCGGTCGTCTCGAACTTGGTCGGGGAGAGCGGCCGGAGCATGCGCAGGGTCTTGGAGCGCCTTGACATGGCCCCGTTCATCGAGTCCTGGGCGCTCAGCGAGGAGCTTCCGTGGGCGAAGCCCGCGCCGGAGATCTTCTGGAAGGCCCTCGAGCCGATCGGGACGTTGCCGTCCGACGCGGTACACTTCGGGGATCTCGGCAGTGACATCCACGGCGCACGGGCTGCGGGGTTCCGCTGCTCGGTCCTCTTCCAGGGAGCCCGCAACTACGGGGCCTTATACTCGGCGCTTTCCCACACCGAGGACCGGATCGACCCGCCCCCCGAGCGGGTGCTCTCCTCGTGGAAGGAGCTGCCTCCGCTGCTCGAGGACCTCTTCTCCCACGATCGCCCGTCCGCGCGCGCGACGAAGTAGGCCGGGGCTCGCGGGGGCCCCGCGTCGGTGGGGTCTACTTGTATGTGGATTGGTGGACCTTGCCCTCGTCGTCCACGATCGTGATGCACTCGCCCTCGCACTCCGCGAGGCACGCTTCGCACATGATGCAGTCCGGTCCGGCGATGACGGCGGACTTCTCGACCCGGAACTGGAACTTCGCGGCCACGGCCGGGTCGTCGACGGCGTCCGGGAACTTTTCGCGGGGTTGCATCTCGAACACGGTCACAGGGCAAACATCGCGGCAGTGCTGGCAACCCGTACACTTGTTGTGCTGGACTTCTACGGTAACCATGGTCCCTTCGTCCGGGGGATTTCCCCGATATGTACACCTGCCAACTTCCGGGGCTTATAACGGTGAACGCTCGGGGCGGCGGGGCGGGTCCCTTCCGCAACCGCCAAGGGCGCCCGGGAACGTGGGCCCACGGTAGCTTTCTCGTGATCGACCGAGGATCCCCGAAGGACCCTTCCATTCCCACCGGACCCGTCTGCCTGCTCACGGGGGCGACCTCGGGTATCGGGGAGATCGTGGCCGCCCGTCTCGCCACCGGGGGCGCTCGGATCCTTCTCGTGGGCCGCTCCGCGGAGCGCGGAGCACGGACGATCGAGCGGATCCACAGCGCGGTCCCCGGCGCCGATCTCCGCTTCTACCTCTCGGATCTCTCCCGAATGGCGGAGGTCCGCCGGCTCGCGATCGAGGTTCGGGCTTCTTCGGACCATCTCGACGTGCTGATCAACAACGCCGGGGCGATCTTCTTCACCCGGACCCTCACGGCCGAGGGCCACGAGGCCACCTTCGCCCTGAACGTTCTCGCACCGTTCCTTCTGACCGAGCTCCTGCTCGATCGGCTCGAGCCCCACCACGGACGCGTGGTGAACGTCTCCTCGGCCGCCCACCGGACCGCCCGCCTCCGCCTCGAGGATCTCGACCGAGTCCAGGGGTATTCCGCGTGGGGGGCCTACGGCCAGTCCAAGCTCGCTCTATTGATGCTGACATTCGAGGCGGCCCGGCGCCACGCGGACCGCGGGGTCACCTTCAACGCCTGCCACCCGGGGTTCATTCAGAGCCGATTCGGCGACGCGGGAGAGACGTTCTCGGCCCGGGCCTTCCGCGTCGCGAAGGGAATGTTCGGGCGATCGCCCGAGCACGGGGCCGACACCCCGACGTACGTCGCAGCGTCTCCGGAGCTCGCCGGCATCACCGGCCGCTACTTCGTTCAGAGCCGACCCCACGGCTCCTCGCGCGTCTCCCGCGACCGCGCATCGGCCGATCGCCTATGGGAGACATGCCTCGAGCGGACCGCGGAGTACCGAGGGCCCCTTCCCTGACCGATCTGGCCTAGGCCGGTGTCGTGGGGAACCGGCTTCGGCGGCCCATCGCCTGGATCCGGTCGTCGTAGCCCCGCAGCTGCGCGGCGTGCTCGGAACACAGGGAAAAGCGCTGCCGATCGGCGCTGGGAGAGGCCGGATCCGCGAGCGCGCCGTACAGCTCCACGCGCGTCGGTCGATCGTCGCAGGGTCCACCCGTGGTCGGTTCGGTCTCACCCGTCAGCGGCCGAAAGGCGAAATCGTACGCCCGACCCATGTCGCACAGCGGCCGCTGGAAGATATGGCTCATCCGGAGCGCGCAACCGGCCGCCGAACGTAAAGCCGGCGGTCGGGATCGCCCCCGGGCCATCGCGGCGCCCTCCGGGTGGCCCTGCGGGCAGCGATATAGGCTCGGTGGGGTCGGCTGAACGTGGCCGTTCGGATCGAGCTCGCCCCCGAGACGCGTCGGTTCGCGCAGACGCTCCTCGATACGTACTCCCGGGCCACGCTCGCGCTGATGATCGACCTCGGGGCCCGGACAGGTCTATGGGAAACCCTCGCGGGATCTCCCGGCACGAGCGCGGAGATCGCCGAGCGCTCTCAGCTTACCGAGCGCTACGTCCGCGAGTGGCTGAGCGCCGTCGCCGCTGCGGGCATCGTGGCCTACGATCCACGCCGCCGTACGTTCTCCCTAGATCCGGATCGCGCGGTCTGCCTCACGGGCGACTCGCCGTACAATATGGCGGCGGGCAGCCGAATGGCGCTGGTCGGAGCGCCCAAGGCATCTCAGCTGCTTCGGGCGTTCCGCCGCGGAGGCGGGATCCGGTACTCGGCCTATCTTCCGGATTTCCCCCCGATTATGGACGAGCTCAACCGCCGGAGGTACGACGCCTTGCTGGTGCCCGCGTACCTTCCGCTCGCGCGGGGGCTCGTGCCGCGCCTGCGGGCCGGTGCACGTGTGGCCGACCTGGGTTGTGGGAGTGCGCACACGACGCACCTCCTGGCTCGCGCGTTCCCCCGTTCCACCTTCCTCGCGATCGACGACGCCTCGGCGGCGCTGCGCATGGCACGCGCCGAGGCCCGCGCCTGGGGTCTGACGAACGTCGAGCACGTACGCGCCCAGATCGAACGGGTGACCGAGTTTGGACCCTTCGATGCGGTCATGATGTTCGATGCGATCCACGATCTCTCCGATCCCGCGGCCGCGCTCCGAGCCGTGGCGCGCTCGCTCAAGTCGGGCGGGATGCTGTTCGCGGCGGAACCGCGAGCCTCGAGCCGCCTCGAGAAGAACCTCGGAAACCCGGGGGCGGTGTTCCTCTATGGTCTCAGCGTCTCGTACTGCCTGCCGGTGTCGCTCGCACACGGCCAGGCGGGATTGGGGACGGCGTGGGGGATGGAGCGGGCACGCCGACTGATGCACGCGTGCGGCTTCCACCGCGTCGAGATCCACCCTGCGCCGGCGAACTCCCTCGCGGTCCTCTACGTCGCGCGTCGTCGGTGACGGACCGGAGCGATCGATGCCGAGTGTCCACGCGAACGGAGTCGACCTCCACTACGTGACCCGGGGCCGCGAGGGCGATCCGGCCGCGCTCGTACATGGGTCCTGGGTCGATCTGCGGTCCTGGAGCCCGGTTCTTCCGGGGCTCGCCGGATCGATGCAGGTGATCGCGTACGATCGTCGGGGGCACGGGCAGAGCACGTTCGCGCCTCGAGCCCACGCTCTCGAGAGCGACGCGGCCGACCTGGGCGCCCTGCTCGAGGCCACGGACCACTATCCAGCCCACCTCATAGGGCACTCCTATGGGGCGATGGTGGCGCTCCGCCTCGCCGCGGACCGGCCCGAGCTGGTGCGCAGCCTCGCGCTGCACGAGCCGCCGTACATGGGCCTGCTGGACGATGATCCGGCCATGGCGCCGGAGATGGAGCGCATGCGCTCGGATCTTCGCGCCGAGCAGGACCGCATCCGGCGCGGGGACCTGGAAGGCGCGGCTCGGGACCTCTTCGGCTACTTCGCCGGGGATGTGACGGTCTGGGATCGCTTCCGTCCCGAGACGAGGACCGAGCTCCTGCGCTACGCGCCGCGGTGGCTGGAGGAGTTCAGCGATCCGGCGACCGAACGGCCTCCGGAGGGACCGGGCCTTCACGAGCTACTGATCCCGATCCTCCTGACGGAGGGAACGGTGAGCCCGGCCTTCCTGCACCGCATGAGCGCGGCGCTCGAGCGGGTCCTCATTAACGCGACCGTGCGGCAACTGCGGGACGCGGGCCACGATCCCCAGATCACCCATCCGGACCTGTACGTCGCTACCCTGCTCGCGTTCCTCGTCGAGCGTAACGTCCCGACGATGTAGTCGACGCCGGCTCCGATCCCGGCCGCACCGGATGCTGTCCCACCTGGAGCAGGAGCGGCATCGCAGTTCGCCGATCTTCGCCCCGCCTTCGGCAGATCCGACGCGTGGATCTACCGCCGTGCGGGGGCCGAGAGGAGCCCCCGGGTCATCCCGGGGGGTTCCCAGGAGGCCCCGAGGAGCGGTCGGACTCGGGCGGCCGCAGGAGTTCCATGACCCCCGTGCCGAGCCACTGGCCCCCGTCGATGGCGAGGACCTGACCGGTGATGTAGGCGGCCCGAGAGCTCACGAGGAAGCGAACGGCGTCGGCGATCTCCTCTGGAGTTCCGAACCGTCCCATGGGGATGCCGCGCCGGACCCGCTCGACGAGCTCCTCCGAGGTCCACAGTTGTCGATCGGTGCCCTCCGTGCGGATCGGTCCGGGAGCGACCGCGTTCACCCGGATTCCCCGGGAGGCCCACTCGACCGCGAGGGTCCGTGTGAGCGCTAGCACTCCGGCCTTGGCGGCCGCCGAGTGCACGGTTCCCGGCCCGCTCATCCATGCGTACGCCGCGATGATGTTGACGATCGAGGCGCCGGGCGAGCGGGAGAGCATGGGGAACGCCGCCCGCGAGCAGAAGAACGTTCCATCCAGGACGATCCCCACGACGGCCCTCCATCCGTTCGGGGACAACGACTCGGCGGCGATCGGGAAATTGCCGGCGGCGTTGTTGATGAGGACGTCGAGCCGTCCGTATTCGCGCTGGATCTCGGCGAACAGATGATCGACCTGATCCGGCTCGCGCACGTCCGTCCGGACCGCGACGACCCGCGCCCCGTGCCGGCGCAAGGACGCCGCACCGCGGGTCAGATGCTCGTCCGATCGGCTCGCGATCGCAAGATCGTACCCGTCGTCGGCCAGCCCCGCCGCGATCGCAAGCCCGAGGCCCGTACCTCCTCCCGTGACGAGTGCTACGGGCTTGGAGGTGGGTTCCACGTCCACCGGGAAGGAAGCAGGGGGTCAAAAACCCCGAGGCCGGCTGGCAGGGAGCACGGCCGAGGTCACCGGGCGAGCGCCTTGCGAAGCTCGTCGAGGTCCCGCGCGGTGAGTCCGACCATTCGCTCCCCGTCCTTGCGCCAGATCGCCTTTCCGTCGCGGAACGCAACGAGCGTGGGGACGACGTCGATGTGAAAGGAGTCCCATAGGGGACTATCGAGATCCGTCACGTCGGCGATGGCAAGGGGGAACGGAGCGGCCCCATCGAGCTTCTTGAACACGCGCACGTACGCCCGACAGAACGGGCACCAGTCGGCAAGGAAGCAGATTCCCCAATCTCCGGGCCGGTCGAGCCGGTTCCCCTGGAACGCTTCCGCACCCCACTTCTCCATGCCTGCTCCGTGAGAAATGAGCCCGCCGGCGTATTCAAGCCGGCGCTAACGCCCACCTCACTCCGGCCGCCTCCACGAAGTGGGCGGGAGAGCGCACCCGGACGGAACCCGTAAGCCACTCTTCGGGATGGTGGGGCTATGTCCTGGAGAGTCCCGACCGATGCGCGCGCCGAACAGATGTTCCCTAGAGAGTTGAAGGGCCGGATCGAGACCCATCGGCTCACGAGCGAGGTGCTCCGCGGGAACCCATGGGGAGATCCCGTCGAGCGCGATGTGCCCATCTACCTCCCGCCCTCCGGCCGCACCGAAGGCCGACCGCTCTTGGTCCTGCTTTCCGGCTATACCGGAGCCGGCCCCGCCCACTTCCGTTCCTCCGACTACTTGCGCGAGTCGATCGTAGCGCGGCTCGATCGCCTGATCCGGAGCGGGGCCGCCGCCGAGGCCGTCATGGTCGGACCGGACTGCATCACGACGCTCGGTGGGAGCCAGTACATGAACTCGAGCGCCACGGGGCGCTACGAGGATTACGTCGTCGACGAGGTCGTTCCCCTGGTCCAGGCGAAGTACCACACGGGACCGACCGTGACCCTGGGGACTTCGAGCGGAGGGTACGGGGCCCTGTTCCTGGCGCTGCGGCATCCCGATCTCTTCCGCGCCGCAGCGTCGAACGCGGGGGACATGTACTTCGAGTATTGCTACCCGCCCGATTTCCCCCACGCGCTGCGCGCCATCCGCCGAGCCGGGGGGCCGGAAGCACTGCTCCGCAAGCTGTTCCAGACCCCGATCGACGGCTTCGGGCCGAAGAACGAGGATCTGCAGGCGCTGTCGACGATGGCGTACGCCTCCTGCTACTCGGCGACCGACTCCGAACCGGGCCGATTCGATCTTCCCTTCGACCTCGACTCCGGAGCGCTCCGGCCCGACGTCTGGGCAAGGTGGCTGGCCTGGGACCCGGTCCGCATGATCCGCGAGGAGCGGTACCGGACCGCGCTCCGGTCGCTCGCCTACGTCTATGCCGATGGCGGGCTCACGGACGAGTTCGGGCTGGATGTCTCTTCCCGGGTCTTCGCGGCCGAGGCACGACGCCAGGGGGTCGCCATCGACCACCAGGAGTATCCCGGGGGCCACTTCGACAAGGGCCCGCGATACGATGTGATGATCCCGCGCCTGCTCCAAGCGGTGGGCTTCCCGCCAGCCCCGGACTGAGCCCGCGCCGAACGGCGCAGTCTCAGAACTGGCCCTCGGCGTGGTCCGTCCATTCGGAGACGGCTTCGTCCTCGCGCCAGGAGAGGACGATGAAGTACCAGGTGAGGAGGAGGAGCAGCGGAAGCTCGGTGAGGTCGCGAGCGGGGAGGGATACCTGGACGATCCCGCCGTCGAGACGACGGCCCTCCCGCACGGGCTCGACGTGCGCGAGCTCCGTCCCATCCTCGGCCAGAAGCTGCCAGGCCGGAACGAGGACTCCCGCGCGCTTCAGGTCGTAGCGGGCACCGCCCGCAAATTCGATGCGGTGGTGGCCGAGGTGGCTCGCGAGGCGAGCGAGATCCCGCTCCTCCCCCGCGCGTCGAACGGTGACGTGGGGGTGGAGGAAACCTACCCGCTTGATCGTGAACTGCCGATCGGCGATCCCAGCGAGCGCGAGGGATCCCTGGGCCTTGGTCCAGGAGAGTGAACCGAGCAACGCCGGCCCCGATAGGAGCTGGAACTCCGGCGAGGTCGGGCCGACGCGGAGCCAGCGCAGGGCTTCGCGGTCGACCGACGCGAAGGGCGTAAACGCCATCGCACCGCAAGCGGCGACGGAGGTCATAACGGCGCGGGCAGGGGAAGCCGCTCTGGGCGTGGTCGGCTTAACCCGAGCGCGCCTACCCCGGGACGGGGTACCGCTCGAATGCTGCGCGAAACGGGGTTCGTCCTTGGAGGAACGCTCCTCATCGCGCTCGGAGTCAGCTTCTGGGTCGCACTCGCGATTGCCGGGGTCGGCTGGGACGCCGCGTACCTCTACGGGTACGTGGTGCTTGGGATCGCCCTCGGGGGCTTCTTTGTCTACGTCGGGCGCGCCGAACGACGGGCGCGGCAGGCGTTCCTGGAGCGCGAGAACTCCTCCCTGCCGCGATGAATACACGACCGGCGAGTAGTTCCGGCGCGAGCAAGGCTTTTCATCTTGGCCCGAACTCCGGCCGGCGTGGCCGGGATGGGGTAGCTTGGCCTATCCTGGGGGACTGTGGATCCCTCGACCCGGGTTCAAAGCGAGACGGGGCCGTCCCCCGTCTCCTGAGACTCTCGGTCCCGGCCCTACTTCGCACCGGGCCGGCGCGAGGCGCTGGGCCGCTTCTTCGCAGCGTCCTTCGATTTTGAAGGCGCCTCGGGTCCGACCTCGAGAGCGGCGAGCGCCTCCGGTAGCCCCGTGAGCGAGTAGTCCGCCCACGCGGCCCCCCAACGTCGCAGGTCTTCCGGGGTCAGGGCCCAGCCGTGAAGGCTGGTGGCGCGAGCGACCGGGATCGCTCCGGGGACGCCGAGGCCGGCCTCCATGTCGAAGCGTGAATCTCCCACCAAGAACAGAGGGACCCCGGGGTATCGTCGGCGGTACTCTGCGAGGTGCTCGCGTTTGGTTCCGTCCTTGGAGCCCAGTACGTCCTCGAACCAGTAACGCAACCCTTCTCGCTCGAGCATCAGGTCGGCCATCTCGGCCTCCGCACCGGTGGAGATGACCATGGTCCACTGCTCTCGATCGAGCCGTTTGAGCAGTTTGGGGATCTCGGGGAACGGCCCGGTGTGGGCGTAGGCCTCGGTGATCTTGCGTTGGTGGAAGGTCCGCGCCGTCGAGGCGCGCAAGGCGGCAGGAGCGTCCGGGTAGAGCTGGGCGAGCTGCGCCTCGAACGGCATCCCGGTCGTGGCCAGGTAGTGGATCCGCCCCTCCTCCGGTGGGGTCCCGAACGCCTTGTTCAGCACGTCCGACGCCACGTGGCTGATCAGCGAGAGGTCGTCCAGGATCGTGCCGTCCAGGTCGAAGACCACCACGCCTCGGCGCACTCGACGCGGGGGCACGCTCGCGGAAGAGACACGGACCGCCGGCATGGCCACGAAGGACGACTCCGAGGAGCGGCCCGCGATCGGAAGTTCGAGTCCCTCGAGCGGAGCGGCCCCTGGCGGCGTCGTTCGAGATGCCGGGCGGGGCTTCCGGGAGGGCACAGAGGGGTAGAGCGGAACGGCCGTCTTAAGGGGGCCGGGCCTATAC
>JABEUK010000020.1 GCA_013044425.1 Thermoplasmata archaeon
CGGAACGACGAGTGCGGCGGGTGCGCTGGGGGGATCCCGTGGGCCCTTCATCGTTGCGGCTTCTCCTTGCGCCCGCGCACGAGCTCGTCGAGCGATACGCCGTTCACTTGGATGACCTTGTAGCGGACGCCCGGGATATCCCCGTAGGACCGGCCCATGCGGCCCCCGATCCCCTCGACGAGGACCTCGTCGTGCTCATCGATGAAGCTGATCGCGCCGTCGCCGACCGCGAAGGCCGTGATCTGTCGGCCGTTCTTGACGAGCTGGACCTTGATGCACTTGCGGATGGCGGAGTTCGGTTGTTTCGCTTCGACCCCGACTTTCTCGATGACGATCCCGCGACCCTGGGGAGCCCCTTCGAGAGGGTCCGAACGCTCCTTCAGGTGCAACGTACGGCGCTTGTAGTACCGATCGGACCAGCGTCGCCGCTGGCGAAGGCGCGCGAGTTTTCCAGCGGTATTCAACCCCGACGGCGGCATATAGGCTTGAGAGGGTCGGTGCCACCAGGCACGGCTATTTAAGTATGCCTCGGCGCCCGCCACCGGCACCTCGAGAATCGTGAAACCTCGGCGATAATTCAAGGTGCGGGTACGGTTGGCGATGGCGGGGGCGGTCGGGGCGGAGTGGACGGCGCTTTCCCGGGAGATCCGAGGATGCGCGCTCTGCCCGCTCCACCGGACGCGCACCCAGACGGTCATCTATCGGGGCGGAGAGCACCCGTGGGTCGTCTTCATCGGTGAGGCGCCGGGAAAGGCGGAGGATCTCGCCGGCGCGCCCTTCGTGGGCCGCGCCGGCGCGAAGCTCGATGCGGGGATCGCGCGCCTCGGTCTCGGCCCGACCGAATTCGGGATCGTCAACGTTCTCAAGTGCCGCCCTCCCGCGAATCGATTCGCCGTCGAGGCCGCTCGCACCTGTCGACCGTACCTGGAGCGCCAGCTCGCGCTTCTCCGGCCGCAGGTCGTCGTCACCTTGGGCCGATGGGCGCTGAGGTCGATGGACCCCGGAGCGCCCCCGATCATGACCGCGGCGGGGATCCCGCGCCCGGTCGGGGGGTGGGAGGTCTATCCCCTCCTCCACCCCGCCGCGATCCGATCCCGTGCCACCGCCCATCGCTGGGAGCGCGATCTCGGGACCCTCGCGCAGTGGCTGAACGAGCAGCGGCGCTGATCGGACCGCTCCGAACGGTTTTCCCCCCAGGCGGCCTGTCCACGAGGATGCGCACGATCGACCTGTTCCTCATCGAGGGCTCCTATCGGGCTGCCGACAATGGGGTCGTCGTCGAGCTGTTCGGCAAGACGCGGGACGGGACCGCGCTCGTGGCGCGCTACTACGGCTTCCGCCCCTATTTTGTACTTCTCGAACCGGCCGCGGACGTCCTCGACCGGCTGAGAGCCGATCCCGAGGTCGTGGACATCCAACCGACGCCCGTCTGGCTCGGGGGTCGGGAGCGTTCGGGTGCCCGTATCACCATCCGCTCACCGTGGAAGGTCCCCGAGTACCGGGACCGACTGCGCCTGCCCGGGGACGAACCGAACGTGCTGGCCTGCGACATCCCCTTCGTCCATCGCTTCCTGTACGACAAGCACGTCGGGTTGACCCTCACGTTGGACGTCGAGGACGAACCGGACTCGATCCGCTCGCTGTACGCCTTGGAGAACGTCGTGCGGGTCGTTTCAGAAGAGGGGCAGGACATCCGGCCCGCCGAGGCGTTCCGGCCCCCGCTCCGCACCCTCTCCTTCGACATCGAGAACGCCATCCGGGAACGGACGATCTTTACCATCTGCGGCGTCGCGGAGGGCGGTGGACGCGAACGACGCACCTTCCGCTTCGGGGATCGGGACGAGAAGAAGATCCTCGAGCGGTTCGTGGAGTTCGTGCTGGAGGACGATCCGGACGTCATCACGGGCTACAACATCGCCGGGTACGACATCCCGTTGCTCCAGGAGCGAGCGCTGGTCCATGGGCTCGAGCTGCGGATCGGACGGGACCGGACGACGCCCCGCGACATGGGCGAGCGCCTGTGGCGGGTCACGGGTCGAGTGATCGCCGATGCCTGGTGGTGGGCGCACCGGGAACTTCGGCCGAAGCAGGAGACGCTACAGTTCGTCGCCCGGATGCTCCTCGCCGATTCCAAGCTCGATGTCGACCGGCGCAACATCAGCGCGGAGTGGGAGAAGGATCCGGACCGCGTCATGGAGTACTGCGAGCACGATGCGGACCTCGCGCTGCGGATCCTCCAGCGCCTGCGCTCCATCGATCGGGGAGCCGATCTGGCGACCGTCGCGCATCTCCCGCTCGAAGAGGGCCTCAACGGTCGGACGTCACTGTTCATCGACGCGCTCTTGATCCCCCGGGCGGATGCCGAGCACGTCGGCGTCCCACCCACCCACCGGCTCCGCCGCGAGGCCGCGATCGAGGGCGGCTACGTCCACACGATCCGACCGGGGATCTACCGCTGGGTCGTGGTGCTCGACTTCAAGTCGATGTACCCGTCGATCATCATCTCCCAGAACATCTGCTTCACGACCCTGTCCGACCGGGGGACGAACGTCAGCCCTACGGGAGCCCGCTTCCTCTCCGCAGACGTTCGGCCCGGTCTGATCCCGGGGATCCTGCGCGAGCTCCTCGCCGACCGGGACCGCTTCCGCGCCCTCTCCCGAAACGCACCGAGCACCGAGACACGCCAGTACTACGACGGTCTCCAGAACGCGGTCAAGGTGCTGATGAACTCCTTCTACGGAGTCCTCGCGTCGAGCTTCTATCGATTCACGAACAAATCGATCGGCGCGGCGATCACCTCGTTCGCCCGTGAACAGATCACCTCGATCATCCGGGCGCTCGAGGCCGACGGCCACGAGGTCGTCTACTCCGACACCGACAGCGTGTTCATTCGTGCCCCGGAGCCCACCTTCGAGGGAGCGAAGGCCTTCGGGGAGGCCATCGCGGCCCGATTCACCAAGGAGAACGTCGCCTTCGAATTCCAGTCCGTCTACGAGTCGTTCTTTTCCCACGGGGCGAAGAAGCGGTACGTGGGCCGCCAGGTCTGGCCGCGCGAGGAGCTCGTCGTGCGCGGCTACGAGACCCGGCGGAGCGACTCCTTCGAGTACCAGTCCCAGGCGCTCATGGAAGTGTTCGATCTCGTGCTCAAGGGCGACACGGATGGGCTGCTACGGCGCTCGCGCGAACTCGTGCTTGCGGTGCGCCAGAAGCAGGTCCTGCCGGCGCAGCTCGTCATCGCACGCAGCGTGCGGGCGGAGGAGGAGTACAACGAGGGGACCCGCGCCGCGCTTCCCTTCCTTCGGGTGTTCAAGCAGCTCCAGAGCGAGGGATACGACGTCATTCCCGGCATGAAGGTCGCCTGGATCGTCACGAACTCCCACGTCAGCCCGCAGGAGATCGAGCCGTGGATCGACGGGCGTCCGTTCACGAAGGAGCCGGACTGGGAATACTACGCAGAGCGCGTGGCGCAGACCCTCGCGCGCGTGACCGAAGTCTTTGACTGGGACGCTCGGGCCCTCCTGCAGGGAACGCACCAGCAGCGGCTCGGGCACTCCGCCGCTTCGACGCCCGATCGGAGCGACCAAGCGCCCGCCACGCTCGATACCCCGATCGCCGAGATCGCGGGGCCCAAGAAGCGTCGTACGAGCACGCGGTCTCTGAGCGAGTGGGACTAGCGCGGTTCGGGCCGCTACCCCGCGCGGGCCCCGCCGCGGGACCCGTAGTCTGGGGTCCAGGGTGGGTGGTTCCCCTGGATCGCGAAGATCGCCCCGAGCAAAGCCACCGGCACTCCCAGCGCTCCGAGCAGCGTGGGAACGATCCCGAGCACCCCGACCGAGAGCGCGAGCGTGAACACCGGGATGGAAGCCATCAGCAGCGCGGTGAGGATCAGTCCCGCCTTCTCCACCGCTAGGAAATAGCACAGGGGAGCGAGGAAGAACGTGACCGCACCGAGGGCGACGAGGAGGCCGGTCGAGGTGATGCTCAGCGTCCACAGACCCGATGCGCCGCCCGGGAGCGCGGGCGACAGGACGAGCAGCACGATCCCTGCGCCCAGGAACGCCTGGGCGTTCAGTGCGCTGATCGGGACGGATCGGGCGGCCCGCGCGGTCGTGACGAAGTACAGCGCCACCGAGATCGGGAGGACCGGGAGGATGAGCACCGCCCACCCCGCGATCGGAGCGATCGCGTGACCCCCCACGATGGTGAGGGCTCCGCCCACGACACTGAGGGAAAGTCCGGCGATGAACTCGCGAGACCGCAGCCGATCTCGACCTTCCAGGTAGAGCAGCATGAGCACGATCGGGGCGACCACGACATCCCCGATCAGGGCGAGTAGGGAGGTATCGATCGGTCCGGCCGTGTACGTGGCCGCGAGCGTGGAGATCTGCATTCCCACGGCACATAGGATCCGCAACCAGGCCGCGGGGTCCGTCCAGAGCCGGCAGAACGCAGCCCCCTGGCCCTTGGCGACCGCGTAGAGCGCGAAGAGCCCGCCGCCGACGAGGAACGGCCCGATGAGGACCGTGGAGGCCGAGGTGGACGGAGCGAGCCAGAGAACGAAGACGTAGTACGTGGCCCACAGGAACGCGGCAACGGTGGCGAGCAGGATCGCGGCGCTGCGCCCCCGAGAGCCCGGGACCATCGGGCCCCCACTCGACGAACTCGCATATAGCTTCGGGAGCGAAGGCGATCCGAGCCCGCTGCATCCGGAGCGCCGGGAGCTCAGGAGTATCCGGAGTACTCCAGTCCGAGCTCGGGGACCCGCACGCCGCTCCCCCGTTCCACGCGCCCGACCGGGACGGCATCCGGAGCTCCGGCCCGGGCGAGACGCCGCCGCACTTCCGCCAAGCGGTGCGGGGCGACGACCACCACGAACCCGATGCCGAGATTGAACGTTTGGTACATCTCCTCGTCCGAGAGCCCGCCGAGCTCACGGATCCAGCCGAAGAGGCCCTCGGGACGCGGCCAGCGATCGAGCACGAAGGCAACGTTCCGGTTCAGTCGGGACAGATTGCGTACCCCGCCGCCGGAGATGTGGGCAAATCCCCGCACCTCCGGCCGGTCCGCGAGCGCTTCGGAGATCGGTGTGTAGATCCGCGTCGGACGCAGGAGTTCCGCACCGAGGGGGGCACGCGCGCCCTTGCGCGGCTGCATCAGATCGATCCGACACTCCGAGATGATCCGACGGACGAGCGTGAACCCGTTGGCATGGAATCCCGCCGAGGGAATCCCCAACAGAACGTCTCCGGGCCGGATGCCTCGGCCGACGACCGGCCGGCGGCCCCGTGGGAAGAAGCCCACCGCCGTACCGCCAAGGTCGAACCCGTCGAGCAGATCGGGCACCACCGCGGTCTCTCCCCCCAAGAGCGCGCACTCGGCCGTTCGCAAACCTCGTCCGATGCCCCGACCGATCTCCGCGAAGACCTTCGGGTCGGGCACCGCACACGAGATGACGTCGACCAGGCCGGCCGGGCGTGCACCGACCGCCGCGAGGTCATTGACGTTCACTCCAACGATGTCCTCTCCGACCTCCTCGAAGCGCCGCATCTCCTCCGCGACCAGCACCTTCGTCCCGACCGTGTCGGTCGTTACGGCAATCGTCTCCTTCCCGATGCGTACGAGGCCGGCGAAGTGCCCGGGGGCGTCGACCGCGCGACCGTGCGACGGCGGAGGCCGATACGGAGCGCCTCCCACGAGCGCTTGGAGCGCCTCGCGCACCGCAGAGCGATCGACACCGCTCTGAGCGTAGGTTTTTGGGGTCGCCGGCCGGACCAGGGCGCTCACGTTCTCCACGAGACCCGCGACCACATAGCGGTTCGCCGCCCTCGGCGCATTCTTTAGCAGGACGAGTCTTCGGAGGTACGATGACCCCGTCCCGGCACGCCACACGCCGATCGAGCTCCGAAGGGGGCCGCTCCCGCGAGCTCGCGTTGATCCTCGCCGGCCGGACATGGCTCGGGGGCAAGATCCGGTCGATCGAGATCGGCATCGACGAGGAAGGAACAATCCGCGCGATCGGCCGTAGCCTCCGGGGGGCTCCCCGCCACGACGTCGGCGAATCGTTCCTCCTCCCGTCCGCCACCGATCTGCACGTCCACTTCCGGGATCCGGGCCGAGAGTCCGATGTGGAGGACTTCGCGACCGGAACCCTGCAGGCCGCTCTGGGGGGTTTGGGGCTCGTGGCCGACATGCCCAACACCCGACCTCGTGTCGATACGCTCGACCGATTGCGGGCGAAGGAGGCTCGAGCCCAGGGACGCGCGCTCGTGGACGTTCTTCTCTACGCCGCGGCGACCCCCCGGGCTTCCCTCGATGCCCTCGCGCGTCGGGCCGGTGCTTTCAAGCTCTATCTGAGCCCGACCACCGACGTCGACGAGGTCCCCACGGGCGCGGACCTCGATCGGCTGCTGGCGCGGGTGGCGGCGACGAACCTACCGCTCTCCGTGCATGCCGAGGATCCGGCGCGGTTCCATCAGGAGATCGAGCCCGCGAACCCTCCGGACTGGAACCGCGTCCGCCCCGTGGACGCCGAGCGGACCGCGGTCGACGCTCTCCTGCGCGGACCCAGCGGCCTGCGCCTTCACGTGGCGCACGTGACGGACGCGACGATCGCCGGACGCCTCCGGAACGAGGGCGCCTCCTTCGAAGCGACGCCCCATCATCTTCTGCTCTCGGAGCGCTCGGGCGATGGGGCGAAGTTCAAGGTCAATCCGCCGCTGCGCTCGGAGCGGCGGCGTCGCGCGCTGTGGGAAGCGTTCGTTCGCGGAGAGATCCCGTGTCTCGCGAGCGACCACGCCCCCCACTCCTCGGAGGAGAAGCAGCGACCCTTTCCGCTCGCCCCGAGCGGCATGCCGAACGTCGAAACGATGCTCCCGCTCCTGCTCGCCCGGGTGCGGGCGGGCGACCTTCCTCTCCCGATCCTCCTCGCGGCCGCCTGCGATCGCCCGGCCCGCTGGATCGGGCAGCCGCGAGGGCGGATCGCCCTCGGCCACCGCGCGGATCTGCTGGTCGTGGATTTCCGGGTACGCCGCACCATCGCGGCCCGCAACCTCCACGCCCCGTGCGGCTGGACGGCCTTCGAAGGGTGGGAAGGGATCTTTCCCCGAGAGCATTACCTGCGAGGAAGGCGCATCGTCGAGGGTGGGGAGTTCGTCGGAGGCCACGGCGGGATCATCGTGCGGCCGGAGTTCGCCCCGACCCGAGCCCCTCCGCAGCCTCGCCCGATCGCCGAGTGACCTACGGGGCCTGCTCTCCCGCCGGGGGCGAGCCATCCTCGGTCTTCGCCGGCCTCGGGATGCGCCGCGGCGGCCACCCCCACGTGATCTGGTCGGTGAACACGAGCAGGAGGTAGATGGCCGCCAGGATGACGGCGGCGATGAAGACGTAGTTGAGGTCGGTGAAGTACCCCTCGATGATCGGCCAACTGCCCTCCAACCGGATGCCGGCGTAGAGGAAGGCCAGGGTGAACGGGATCGAGCCGAGCAGGGTGTAAACGCCGAACTTCCACGGCTTCATCCGAGCGAACCCCGCGGGGTAGCTGATGTAGCTGCGGATGACCGGGATGAGCCGGGTCACGGCGACCGTGACTTCGCCTCTGCGGGCGAACCAATCGTCCACGCGCGCCATGCTCTTCGGGTCGAATCGCAGCGGTCCGAGCGACCGTCGTGCCAGCCACTCTCGGCCCCACCGACCGACCGCATACGCGGCGAACGCTCCCACGAGGCCCCCTGCGACCGCGACGAAGATCGTCGGCTCGAGCCCGAACACCCCGTCCGCGACCAGGAACCCCGCGAACGGCAGGATCACCTCGCTCGGTAGCGGCGGTATGCCAAAGCTCTCGGCCACCATCAGGACGAAGAGCCCGGGCAGACCGATGTACGTCATCGTCGTGACGACGAACCAGGCCAACGATCCCACGATCGAAATCGACATCGCGATCGCCCCGCGCTCGGGACCGTCGGGGGCTCTTAAGATGAGGTGGACGGCTCGAAGAGGAGCCGAAACGGGGCCTGCATACCGGCGTTCGTTCGGGCCGGAATCCCCTCGAACTCGAGCGGGGTCGAACACCCTCCGCAGGAGACCGATGGGCGCTGGCGGCCGAGCGCGATCGACAGAGCGATCCCCACTTCGATCTCGCGGGGTTTCGCGGGAGCCTGCGCGAGCGCCCGGTGCAGCTCGTCCAGGAGCCGGGCCTCTTCGGAATCCCCGGGGGCCGTCATCGTAGGTAGCAGCGCGCGGGGGTCCTAAAGCGATTGTGGCCGCGGGGAGCGCGGCTAGATGAACTCGTCCAAGACCTTCTCGTGGCCCTTGAGCCCCGCGGGCTGGGTCCAGAGCGGGCCGCCCTGCAGGACCTCCTCGAGGTCCTCGTACGTCGGCTTGGTGGCCCTGTAGAACAGTCCGATCGGGATCTTGTCGCCCCACTCGATCGATCGCTCGAACGCCTTGGGCAGGCTCGTCGGGTCGTGACCGGCGGCTTCCAGCTTGTACACTCGCTGCCGGAAGTAATCGAACGTGTTCAGCTTGTTATACGTCACGCAGGGGCTCATCGTGTCGATGAGCGAGAATCCCTTGTGCTGGATGCCGTCGGCGATGAGGTCCGCGAGGTGCTTGACCTCCGCGGAGAATCCCCGGGCGACGTAGGTCGCACCGCTCGCGAGCGCGAGCGAGATCGGATCGATCGGGTTCTCGATCACCCCCTCGGGGGTTGACTTCGTTCGCTGCCCCATCATCGAGGTGGGGCTCGACTGACCGGTGGTGAGGCCGTAGATCTGGTTGTCCATGGTGACGTAAGTGAGGTTGACATTGCGCCGCATCGCGTGGATGAGGTGACCGATGCCGATCCCGAAACCATCCCCGTCCCCCCCGGTCACGATGACCGTGAGGTCGTGGTTCGCCCAGCGGATCCCTTCTGCGACGGGAACGGCCCGTCCATGGATGCCGTGGAACCCGTAGCTCGATAGGAAGTGCGGGAGGTTGGACGAACAGCCGATCCCCGAGACGATCACGACATTATGGCTGGGGATCCGCAAGCGCTTGACGGCCATCTCGACCGCGGCTACGACCCCAAAGTCCCCGCATCCGGGGCACCAGGTCGGCTTGGTGTCGGACCTACCGATGAGCGGGAGCGTGGGCCCCACCGCGGTGGGGACCGGACGGGCGCTCGTATCAGCCATCGGTGAGTACCTCCCGAGCTCGCGCAACGAGCTCGTGCGGGTAGAAAGGTTCCCCATCGTACTTGAAGAGGGTGTTCGCTAGGTGGATCCCCGTCTCCGCTCGAAGGAGGCGGCCGAACTGACCGGTGAAGTTCCCCTCGACCAGGAGGGTCTTCTTCGTCTTCGCCATCGCCGCGCGCGTCGCCACCGCGTCCAGCGGGAACACGGTGGGGAAGTACAACAGATTGGTCGAGTGGCCCTGGGCCGCGAGGAGCGGCAGGGCATCTCGGACGGCGCCCACGGTCGATCCCCACGCCACGAACGTCAGCGCCGCATCCGGGGGGCCCTCGAACACCGGGGCCCGGGACGCAGCGGTGACTCCCGCGAGCTTGCGCATGCGCTTGTCCATCATGCGGGTACGTTCCGCGATCCAGACCGGGATGCCCGATTTCACGTCGGAGATGAGGTGACCTTGGGCGTCGTGCTCGTCCGATCCCGTCACGTACTGAAGGCCCGGTTGGCCGGGCAAGGCGCGTGGAGAGACCCCCGATGCGGTGTAGGCGTAGCGACGGTACTCCATCGTCCCCGACGGAACCGTGAGAAGCGAAGGGATCGGGACGTCGGTCGGGACCTCCTCCCGATCGACCGTTGCGATGCTCTCGGAAAGGTGCAGATCGCTCGCCACGATCACTGGGATCTGCCAATCTTCGGCGAGCCGGAACGCATCGATCGTCGCCCGATACGCCTCCGCGGGGTTGGAGGGAGCGAGGATCGCGCGCGGGAAGTCGCCCTGTCCCGCCCCGAGCATGAGGTTGAGATCCCCCTGTTCGGTCTTCGTCGGGAGCCCGGTCGATGGACCCGCACGTTGGGACTCCACCACGACCAGCGGAACCTCGGTCATGCCCGCCATGCCCAGCGCTTCGACCATGAGAGAGAACCCTCCCCCGCTCGTCGCGGTCATCGCGCGAACCCCACCGTAGGAGGCCCCGATCGCCATGTGGATGGCCGCCAGTTCGTCCTCGGCCTGCTTCACGACGATCCCGAGCTCCTGGGCGTGGGCGGCGAGCCAATGCATGATCGAAGTCGCGGGAGTCATCGGGTACTGGGCCAGGAACTTGCAACCCGCGGCGGCCGCCCCGAGGGCGATCGCCTGGTTGCCGGTCATGAGGAGCTTCGGAGGTCCGGCTCGGTGGACGGCACGTTCGCTGATGCTCGCGTGCCGCCCGGCGTACTCGTAGCCGTCGGTGCTGGCTCGGAGGTTCCACTGGAGGATGTCTCCGGCTTTCTTGCCGAACGAATCGGTCAGGACCCCGTGGAGCACGTCGAGCGGAATGCCCGAGATGAACGCCGCGGCCCCGAGGCCCACCGCGTTCTGTAGGATCGGTTGGGTCGTGTACTTGCGGGCGAGCTCCATCGTCGGGAGGGGGAGGGCTCGGGTGCCCACGGGGAGTTCCGAGTCCGCGATCTGGAGCCGCTCCGGATCGTAGATCACGGTCGCGCCCGGACGCAACGCGGGAGCGTGCACGTCGAAGGTCTCCCGGTTGAGGCAGTACAGCAGATCGGCGCCGTCGCCCTGAGAGTACGGCCGCTCGGAGGAGGTGCGTGCCTGGAACCAAACGTGGCCGCCTCGGATCACCGACTGGTAGGCGTTCAGGCCGAAGACGTGCAGGCCCATCCGGGAGAATGATCGGGAGAATGCATCTCCGATCGAAGCGATCCCATCGCCCGCCTCGCCTCCGGCGCGTAGCGAGATTTCCGGCACGAACCGAATGAAGCGGGCGAGCGTAATTAAGCGGTTCGGGAACCCCGGGGCCCGGTAGGATAACGATTAGTCTGGGTGGGGGACTAGCACGGTCCGTGAATCGACGCCTGAAGGTCCTCCTGTTCGCTACCGCCCGGGAAGCCGTGGGACGGTCCCGGGTCGATGTGGACATCCCCAAGAACGGGTCCACCGTGCGCCAGGTCGTCGCGCTGCTGGCCCGAGATTACCCCCGTCTCGCCGGGGTCCTGACGAGCTGTCGCTTCACCCGCAACGGAGAGTACGTACAGGGTTGGTCGGCACGCGTCCGGCCGGGCGATGAGTTCGCGATCCACCCGCCGTACAGCGGGGGTTGATCGGTTGTCGGTCCGGCTCTCCGCTCGGCCTTTGTCGCCCGTGCAGGCGCTGAAGGAGCTCGGAGCCCCCGGCCTCGGAGGTATCGTACTGTTCGTGGGCCGCGTCCGCCCCGATCGGACGCGGCTCGGACGGGTCCGGGCGCTCACCTACGAGTCGCACCGCGCACTCGCGTTGGAGGAGTTCCGGGCGCTCGAGGCGGAGGCCCGAGAGCGCTACGAGGTGGGTCGGATCGTGATTTGGCATCGCATCGGCACCGTGCCTGTCGCAGAACCGTCGGTGGTGATCGGGGCGGCGAGCGCCCACCGTCGCGCGGCGTTCGATGCGACGTCCATGCTCATCGAGCGGTTGAAGTCCGACGTACCGTTGTGGAAGTCGGAGCGAGTACGACCCGGGCGTCCACTGCGACGGCGCCCTTCCCGCGGGCCCGCACGATCAGCGGGTTGATGTCCAACTCCGCGATCTCGGGAATCTCTACCGCGAGCTGGGAGACCCGTTCCAACGTCTCGTACAGGGCCGAGAGGTCGCTCGGCGCCTCGCCTCGAACTCCGAGCAGGAGGGGAAAGGCCCGGATCGACGAGACCATGTTCACCGCCGAGAGAGGTACGATCGGCGCGAGCCGGAAGGTAACATCCTGGAGAACCTCCACGTAGATCCCCCCCATTCCGAAGACGAGGATGGGGCCAAAGTTGCGGTCGCGTTGGATCCCGATCAGGACCTCCTTGCCCCCGGAGATCTCCTGTTCGATCTCGAACCCGTCGATCCGCGCCTTCGGGGCGTTCGCGGCGATCGACCGCTCCATCCGATCCCAGGCTCGGCCGAGACCGTCGGCGTCCGCGAGATGCAGCGCGACCCCGCCGACATCGGTCTTGTGGGAGATGTCCCGGGATGCGACCTTGAGAACGACGGGGTAACCCACCTTCGCCGCGAGCCGAAGCGCCTCGGTCCGGCTCCGGGCGTGGGCGTGGCCGGGAAACCCGATGCCATACGCTTCGAGGAGCGTGCGGGCGACGTACTCGGGGAGCACGGTCTCTCCCCGTCTAAGGAAGCTTCGAACGAGCGTGCGGGCACGGCGGGAATCCACCCCGAACCGTCGCACGGTCGTGCGTCGGCGCGCGCGCCAGGTGTTGTACTGCTGGAGGCTGGCGAGTCCCTGGATCGCTTCCTCGGGGAACGTGAAGGTGGGTACGCCCCGGTCCTCGAGGTACCCGACCTCGCGCGACAGGTCGGTGAGCCCAAAGAGGCAGGCCGCCACGGGCTTCTTGGACCGCCCGCGGCCGTCCGAGATCGCGGCGGCGGCGGCCGAGCCCGTGAGCGGCCCGGTCGGGGTGGCGATCACGAGGGCCCCATCGATTTGGGGAGAAGCGAGGAGGCTGCGCAAGGCCCGTCGGTACTGCTCGGGCCTCGCGTCCGCGGTCATGTCGAGCGGGTTCGCGAGGCTGGCCGACGGGGAGAGATGGGGAGCGAGGGATCGTTGGATGCGGGCGGCTGGAGCGGGAAGCTCGAGATGATTGCGCGCACATGCGTCCGCCGCGACGATCCCGGGCCCGCCGGAGTTGGTGAGGATCGCCAGCCGGGGGCCGGCGAGGCGCGCGTCAGTGGCGAAGATCTTGGCCGAACGGAACAGTTCGCCGATCGTTTCCGCTCGCAGGACGCCCGACTGGGCGAACAGCGCATCGTAGAGTCGGTCCTGGCCGGAATGTGCGAGCGAGCCGGTATGGCTCAGGGCGGCACGTTCGCCCGCTGGGGTTCGACCACTCTTGATGACGAGCACCGGCTTGGTATCCGTCACCTTACGGGCGGACTCTAGGAAGCGACGTCCGTCCGCGAGGCTCTCGACGTAGAGGAGAACGACCTTGGTCGCCTCGTCGTCCTTGAGCGATAGAAGGAGATCGTTCTCGTCCACCCCCGCTCGGTTGCCCATCGATACGAACCGGGAGAAGCCGATCCGCTCGGCGATCCCGTACTGCAGGATCCCGGCGCACAGCGCTCCGCTCTGCGAGACGAACGCGATGTTGCCGCGGGGAGGGAGCTGTTCACTGAAGGTGGCGTTCAGGCCAACGCTGGGGTCGGTGTTGAGCACACCGAAGCAGTTCGGCCCGACGATCGACATCCGATGGCGTCGTACCGTCCGGATCAGCCGGTCCTCGAGCTTGGCCCCCTCCGCGCCGACCTCGCGGAAGCCGGCCGAGATGACCACGACCCCGCGGGTCCCGCGCCGGCCCAGCTGGTCCACGACCCGCTCTACCCTCGGTGCGGGCACGATCACGATGGCGAGCTCCGGGGCCTCGGGAAGATCGGCGACGCGGGAGTAGCAACGCACGCCCGAGACGCTCTTCCACGCCGGGTTGACGGGGTACACGACTCCCCGGTATCCGGCCCCAAGGAGGTTGCGGAACAGGCCCGCGCCCACCGCGCCCGGCCGGTTCGATGCGCCGATCACGGCGATCGAGCGAGGACGGAACAGCTCCTCGAGTGCCGGCGATCGACCCACCACCATGCGCGCGGCTTCCCCGGCGGGGCACGGGAGCGCGCGTAATATAGACACGGCATCGTTCTCCGGCTCGACATGGCGACCGATCCTCCAGCTGAGGGCGCGCACCCTCCCTCCACACCCCCGGCAGGTCCCCAGCCTCGGGGCCCGAGCCGGGGAGTCCTTCAGCGGATGGACAAGGGCCAGATCCGGCATGTGGTCGCGATCGGGAGCGGAAAGGGGGGCGTCGGAAAATCCTCCGCCACCGCCCTCCTCGCCGCCGAGCTGCGTCGCCGGGAGCTGCGCGTCGGGATCCTGGACGCCGATGTGACAGGGCCGTCGATGCCGAAACTGCTCGGCCTGACCGGACCCCTAGTCGACCGAGGGGAGGGCATCGAACCGTCGACCTCTCCGAGCGGCGTCGTGGTCATCTCCTCCCAGTTCCTCGTCGAGGACGAGCAGACTCCCGTGATCTGGCGAGGACCGCTCGTGACACGGCTCATCACCCAGTTCTTCGGTGGTGTCAACTGGGGAGCGCTCGACTACCTGCTCATCGACATGCCACCGGGAACGAGCGACGTGCCGCTCACCGTCTTCCAGACGATCCCCATCGATGGAATGATCTTCGTCTTCACGCCGCAGGACCTCGCCGCGCTGATCGTCAAGAAGGCGATGAACATGGCGCGCGACCTGCACGTCCCGCTCATCGGCGTCGTGGAGAACATGGCCGAACTGACGTGCCCCCAGTGCGGCCACCATATCGCGCCGTTCGGACCGAGCCATGTCGATGCGGTCGCTCGCGAGTACGGGGTCCCCGTGATCGCCCACCTACCCCTCGATCCGAGGCTCTCCGAACTCTGCGATGCCGGCCGGATCGAGCAGTACGCGGTCCCCTCCGTGGCGGCGTACGCCGACACCTTCCTCGCCGCGATCGACCGGACCGAGAAAGCGAAGCTCACGACCCTGTAGACGAGTCTGGGTCTCCGGTACCGGACGTTGCGCCGCCTAGACCCGCGAAACGAATCGGGAGGGAGCGCGTGCCGGCAGCCGGAGGAGATGCGTGCTGATCACGAGCGCCCACAGGAGCACCGGAGCGACGACGATCCGCTCGACCGTGCCGGGTCCGAGCGGACCCCACACACCGAACAGGAAGATCACGAGGGCTACGAGCGTGACGGCCCCGAGAGCGATCGTGAACGCGCGGAACGGGGCCCAGTGCGTTCGGGTCGGCATCGCTCCCCCGCCCAAGAGCAAGAGGCCGACGCCGCTCGGCGCGAAGACGAGCAGCGAGGCGATGGCGTGGGCGGTTCCGTTGAGATTCTCGGGGAAGACGCCGACGCAGATCGCGGCGACGCCCGCAAGCCCCAGCAGCAGGAGCCCGATCGCACGGGCCGAGCCCGGGGTGAAGGCGCTCCAGATGAGCAGGACGCCGACCACGGTCAGGATCCCGAGCGCCGCGATGGAACCGTCGAATACGTAGTACCACGGGGACAGGCTCGTGTTCCCCAGGTCGCTGATGTAGTTCTGGGCGAGGGAGTAGTTGGGGTATCCGAACTGGGCGACGATCATCGCGGCGATGAACTGAAGAACGCCTACGATGAGGCCGAGCGCCCCGTAGTGCACGGTGCGATGCATGAGGGGCCGGCTGGAAACCGTCATGGAGGGCTGCTCCCAACGGAAATCCGGCGGCTCCCCCATAAAGACATGTGTGCATGCGAAGCCGTCCGGTCGCTCATCGATCCCGACGACCGATTTCCGGGTGGATCGCCCGCATCAACCCCAAATACGCTCTCGGGGTCGGTCTAGGGATGACCGCGATCCTGTTCGCCGTTCCCGGCACCCGGCGGGCCGAGCTCGACACGATCCTGAAGGAGGATCGGGTCGCACGACAGAGTCAGAAGATCCGCGATGCGGCCACGCTCGGGGGAAAAGCGGGCGAGCTCTTCGTCCTGGTGGAGGGCTCGGAGGCAGCCGTCAGGATCGCAGAGGAGTTGCTCGCGAAGATCGGAACGAAGCTTCCCTCCGCCGAGCACGAACGGGTCCTTCACCGCATGAAGGAAGAGGACGAGTCCGCTTCCGCCGGCATGGGTCTGTTCTTCACCGAGTAAGGTGGGCTCACTCTTCGCTCGGGGCGTGCGAGGGTTCGAGATCCTCGCTGCCCGCGAAGATCGCCTGGCAGGAACGGTACAGCACCTCGAGCCCCGTTCCTTCCTTCGCCGAGACGGGTAGGGTCCCGGCGAGCGCCCCCATCGATTCGAGGGCTCGGAACACCTCGGTGGACATCTGGAGATCGGGGGTCGGGGTCTCTGCGGTGATCGCCTCGTAGAGCGCCGAAGAGTCCTCCACCCACGAGGCGATCTGGGCGAGGCGATCCGCCGGTAGGATGTCCGCCTTGGAGAGCAGGTGCATCATCGGGAGCCGAAGGCGGAACTCGACCGTCGCGGCGAGCATCAACAAAGATACGTAGCCGGTCGGTCGGGCGGCGAGGGCTGGATCGAACAGGAACGCGATCGCCGACCGATCCCCGCTGAGCGCCTCGACCATCGCCTTCGAGGATTCGCGGAAGGCGAACAGCTCCACCTGGCCAGGAGTGTCGATCAGGACGTAGTCGGACTTCAGCTCCTGGACGGCCTGCTTGATCTCAAAGATCTTGATCGTGATCAGGTCCGCCGCTGCGACCTGTGCTCCATTCGGCCCGAGGCCGTACTCGTCCATGACGTCGGCTAGGCGTACCCACTCGCGCACATCGACGTCGGGCTCGAAGTCCGTCGCCTCGCTCCCGGGGTCGAGGTTGACGACCGTTGCATCGTACCCCGCGCTCTTGAGCCAGGCGGCGTACGCCTGGACGAGCGTGGTCTTGCCGGCGCCGGCGGTACCGGTGAAGTATACGGTGCCGGGCTCCTCCATCTACGCGTGCGCTCCCGCCGGGGGGCGTGCTTTGTGGATCTCCACGGCGACGGCCGTCAGGAATCGGGTCTTCGTCGTGCCCTTGGCCTTCGAGATCTTGACCCGACCGGCGTACGTGTAGAACTGCCGGGGGTACTGCTTGTTCGCCTCGATCTCCGCGGCAAAGCCGAGTCGCTTCGCGGCGGCCACGATCTCCGCGGTCGATATCTGAGCACTGGCCATCGCCGTGGGGACCCGCCGGCCATCGCGACGGGACAGCTCCGCTGACAGGTAGGCCGGATACACGTAGAAGTGGTCGGGCACGGCGATCGCCGTCCGTGGTCTACGTCGCCGACGCGCCGGCGTCGATGCGGACGCCGTTCAGGACTCCGTCCTGACCGGGTCGGCTGCGAACGCGGACGCGGCCGAGTTCCGTCTCCAGGATCGCGCCCTTCGTGATGACATTGCGCTGGACGTAGTTGGGGTTCGCGGGGTTCTCGCGAACCGTGACGACCTTGACATTGCGCGTGAGCTTGGTCGAAGGGTCGTAGACGTTGATGGTCGTGGCCGTGAGGATCCGCATCTTCCGGTTCCCGCCGCGTACACGGTACGTCTTCACGGTGCCCGCGCCGACGGTCGCCAGCTGAAGCTCTCGGCCGATCTCATGTCGGCGCTTCTTGCGAATGGGGCGCAGCCGGCCGCCGGTGCGCTTGCGTCGGGATCGTCCTTGCCAGATTCCCATGGTTCGGGTCGCGGTCACGCGGGAGTTCGTATATGACCTTTGTCGAGAGGAAGGCCCGGTCTGGAGTCCACCAATTAGTTCCCCTGTCGGATGGGCAGGAAGCGTGCCGGGTTCCGTGCACTGGAAAGGCGGGGTCCAGGGGGAGGGCGGCTTTCGGTCCCGGTCGGCCGACCCATGTTGGTCGCAGGAGCCGTAGACGGTCCGTCCACGGAGATCGACGGATTGACCTGCACGTCGATGGTTCTCTCTCGGTCTCTGAAAGGCGAATCCGTTCCACGGAAGATGACCTCCTGCTCGGGGTCTCCCAGCGACAGGATGAAAGGGAGCGGGGTCGCGCCATGAGAGGGACGCGTCCGTCGCGCGGTTCGGGGGGTCCCACCGCCGCCACTAAGACCCCGTGTGGGGTAATGCCCTGCGAAGGGACATCATGGCCGCCCGGACCGTGCTCGGCGTGGACGAGGCCGGCCGGGGCCCGGTCCTGGGCCCCTTGATCGTCGGCGGATTCGCCATGGACGAAGACCGCCTGGAGATCCTCCGGGAACTTGGGGTCCGGGACTCCAAGGAGCTCGCGCCGAACGATCGAGAGGAGATCTACGAGCAGCTCGGGCGCTACGGCCGTCGAGAGACCATCGCGCTATTGCCACCGGAGATCGACGCGGCGGTGGCGCGGGGCGCCTTGAACCAACTGGAGGCCCGCGCCTTTGGGGAGATGATCGGGAGGATGCGACCCGGCCGGTCCTACGTCGACGCCTGCGACGCCAACGCGCCTCGCTTTGGGGCCCTGGTCCGTCGGCTCTCCCGCTGGGAAGGGGAGGTCGTCTCCCGGCACAAGGCCGATCGGGACATCCGGGTCGTGGGCGCGGCGTCGATCGTCGCGAAGGTCGTCCGCGACCGGGCCATGGTGGCCCTCGGCAAGGAGCTGGGGGCCGAGGTCGGCAGCGGGTATCAGACGGACCCGGTCACGATCGCGTTCCTGAAGGAGCACCTCCCTCGCGCCGGTGAGCGCCCCTACTGGCTGCGCGCGTCCTGGCGCACGACGGCTAGACTTATGGCCGAACGCTCGGCTCGCACGCTGGACGACTTCACCCCATGACGGTCGAAGAGGAGCTCGCGCTACTGGTCGATCGGTTCAACCGTCGCGCGGAGACGAACCCGGCGGTCTCCGATGAGCTCTCGGACCTCGAGCGCACCATCCGCCTTCGGCTGACGGACGAGGGAACGTACGCGGTCGACCTGCGCGGAGGACGTCTCGGGGGCCTGCGGACCTCGGCCACGGGACCGGCGGACATCACCATCACGACGGACGTCGCGACCTTCCACGGACTCGTCCGCAAGGACCTCGGCCCGATGAAGGCGATCTTCTCTCAGAAGCTCAAGATCGAGGGGAGCCTCGACGATAAGCTCCTGTTCCGCCGCCTGCTCTAGGGCTACGGTAGGAACACACAGGCGGCGATGCAGACACCGTAGTGATCCATAGGGATCACGAGCTCTTCGGTCCGGTAATAGATCCGTTTCATCTCGACGCCACGGAAGTGCGCGATCTCTTCCATCCGCCACTTCAGGAACTCCTTGAGCGACTTCTGCGTGCCGTGGAGATGGCCCTCGGCTACGTATCCGCCCTCCCCGTCGGTCCGGAACCCGAAGGCGATGCCCGCGCTGATGACCTCGCCTTCCCCCCCGCTGTGGCGAGCGAGGACGCAGTGGGTGATCGCTCCCCGCGCGATCTCGGCGCGGTCGATCTGTCGGATCCCGATCGGTAGGACGCTCGATACGCTGACGAGGTTCTGCTCCCCAATCCCGGCTTTCAGGAGCGCGAGATCGAAGGCGTTGAGCTCGCTCGTCTTGTTGATCCCGCGACCGCTCGTCACGAAGAAGCGGGTCGGGATCGGGACGAGCGTCTCCGACCTCGGGTTGGACGGGCGGCTCGGCACGCCGACGAGGGAGGAGGCCCATCCCATAAAGATTCGGGGGCGGAGCGGGTTAGACCATGATGGCGTGACGGCGGCGCATCGACTCTTCCGTCTCTCCTCGGGTGCGCATCGATTCGGCCACGAGCGCGTCCGTCAGGCGCAGGCTCGCCGACTCGAACAGCGTTCCGAGGGGAGCGTAGCGAGGACGTTCGGCATCCTCGGAGAACTCGAGCGCGATGAGCGCCGTGGCGGCGTGGGCGAGCTTGGACCGCGCGTGCGCCGTGACCACCACGAGCTCGGCGCCCTCGCGGCGAACGATGTTGGCGGTCTGCATGCTCGAGTAGCTCTCGCCTCCTCCGGAGAGGATGAAGACCGTGTCCCCCCGCTTCACGATCGGCGTGACGCTCTCGCCGATCACGTACGCCCGGAGCCCGGTTTGGACGAGGCGCATCGCGAAGGCTCGGCCGATGATCCCGCTGCGGCCCGCGCCGTAGACAAAGATCGCCGGAGCGTGGTCCAGCAGCTCGACGATCCGTACGAGGATCGCCGGATCGATCCGTTCGAGAGCCGCGCTGACGCGGGCTCCGATGTAGCGCTCGGCTGCGAGGAAGAGTTCCGGGTCAGCGGTGTCGCGCGGCATGGCGTCGACCCTCCGGATGCTTGTGCTTCCGCGCACGGCGAGCCGACCGTCCCTTCGGGCGGCCGTGGGATCTCGATGCCGACGGGCGCGGGCGCGACGGGGGCCGGGCCGACGGCTTCCTCTTGCTCGGGATCGGCGCGATCGCCTTGGGCCGGGCCGCGGGGGCAGGCGGCGGGCTGTGCTTCTTCATCCAGCGCCGTGTGAGCGCCCGCTCGTACAGGACCTTCATGTACATCGCGTCGTGCTCGAGCAACGGCGAGCTCGAGATCACGGTGGCGTCGTAGTCACGCTCGGCCAACAGCTCGGCGAGGGGGTCGAACCGAACCGTTCCGCGCTTGATCGGGGTCAGCCGAAACTCCCCGGGACGGTAGATCTCCACGCCGGAGAAGTTCAGGTACAGGGACCCTCCGCTCGCCCGGAGGAACTCCTGGAGCACCGGGTCGAGGTCCTCCGGTTTCTCGAACGTCTTACCCTCTCGGGCGGCGAGATGCGGGAGGTTGAGGATCGGGACCGTTCCTTTGACCCGCCGGACCAGCTCGAGCACTTCCTGCTGGGAGCCGAAGACGTCCGGGTGTCCGCTCGGCTCGATCCCGAGGCGGACCGTGCCCTTGCTGTACTGGCTGAGCCAGGTCGAGAGGTCCTGAACGATCTGCATGATCGCCTCGATCGACTGGTCGTGGCCGACCGCGCCGTAGAACCCGAGGTGGGTCATCACCATCCGGGCGCCGAGGCCCTCGGCGAGCACCGCCGCCCACTGGATCTGGCGTTGCGAGCGTTCTCGAGCCTCGTCGCTGCCAAAGAAGTCGACATAGTAGGGGGCGTGCAGCGTGAGGTCGACGTCCAGTGCCCGCGCGAGCGCTTTCGTCTGCTGGAGATCCGAGTAGTCCTTCGCGAGGCTCGTGCTGATCGTCGTGACGTTGTCCCGACGCTTGAGCGGGCTCGTCAGCATGGCCAAGGTCGGCTGGGTTCCTACGGCGCCGTTGTTGCCTACCGTCACGACCAGCTGCTGGAGGAGGTCCCGCGGGCTCTTCGCCACCTCCTCGTCCATGGCGAGCCGCGAGAGGGGATTGACCTTGATGAACTGGATCTCCATGGCGGTGAGGCCGAGATGGTGAATGTCCGCGATCCCATCGCGCAGGGTTCGGCCCTTGCACGAAAGAGGGATCCCCGCAGGTCCAAAACGGATCACGAGTAATCGACCCTCAAAAACAGTGGGCCGAGGCCATATCGTCCCTCTATTTATCGGGGCTCCCGGCGCGCGGGCGCCTCCCTCGGGGCCCGTCGAGAGCGCCTAGAGGGGGTCGGGAGGCGCGGAAGCAGGTGCGTGGGAGCGCCCGCGCTTCGCCGAGAAGCCGAGTCCGATCAGATACATCTCGGAGGACTGTTCGCGCGAGGCGGGGGGCTTCGTGCGGGCCCACCGGGCGAAGTACGGGCGCAGTTCCTCCTCGAGCTCCGAGCGCATATCGCCGTCGAACACCTTCGCGGCGAAGGAGCCGTTCTCGCGGAGTACCTCGCGGGCGAGCGCGAACGCCGCGCGGACGAGCTCCACGCTGCGGGCGTGGTCCGTCGCGTACGCCCCGCTGATCCGAGGCGAGAGGTCGGAGAGCACCGTGTCGAATCCGTCGCGGCCAAGTCGGGCAAGAAGGCTTGGGTCGCCGACCCGTCCGCGGATCGGGTGGATGCCCTCGGCGGCCTCGACGGCGCGCTGGTCGACCGCCACGACCGCGCCTCGAGGTCCGATGAGATCGCGCGCGACGAGCGACCAGCCACCGGGGGCCGCCCCGAGATCGAGGACCCGGGCCCCGGATCGGAGGATGGGGAACCGGGAGGCGAGGAACGTCAGCTTGAACGCCGCGCGCGAGCGCAACCCCTCCTTCTGCGCCGCGCGGTAGTACGGGTCGCGCCGGCGCTCGGACACGAACCGTCGGACCATGGGAGCAGTGCCCAGGAATCGACCGTACTTGAAGCGGCCCCGAGCGGGAGCCGGGCGGCCGGTGGGGCCGTCCGAATTTGAATCGGAGTCTCTTGCACCCCAAGCAAGAAGGATGGTCCAAGCTACCCCACGGCCCCGAAACCGCGCCGGCGAGTTCGGGACCGGGGGCGCTTAGATAAGCTTGCCCCGAGAACGGCGAGCTAGTGCACCAGGAGCCAGGCGACGGTGCCCGCCACTCCGATGA